>NZ_JBALMU010000196.1:0-21516 GCF_036962285.1 Bacillus sp. JJ634 | reverse complement strand
GTTTAGATATAGACAAACGAAACACCTCACAAGTTATAAATAAGAAAAGAAATTTTTATAAAAAGAACAATTGTTCGTATAATACATTTTTTACGAATAGTTAATCTTTTGGGTATTTTAATAAACTTTACTTAGGTCTTGCAACTCTTACTTCAATCATAGCTGGGTCAGGTCGTGCTGCAGAATTCGGTATTTTGTTTAAAGGTGGAGAATACCTTGAAACTACCCATCATATTGATACGGTTATTTTAGATAAACAGGAACCGTTACAAATGGTAAACCCGAATTGACTGATATTTTTGTAGAAAATGGGGTTGATGAACAGGAATTTCTATCTTTAATTAGGGACAGCTGGAAAACAATCTGAACATCTACTTGCCGAAGCCATTGCTCAAGGAATTCAAGCAAGAGGGATACCACTTAGTTTAGTTCAGGAATTTGAAGTCATCCCTGGTTATGGGAGAAAAACTATAGTCAATCAAAAAAGAAAGTCTGGTAGGAACTCGGAAACTCATGAAGCAAAATAATGTAGATATTTCCAAAGCTCTTCCAGCCATGGAGGACCTAGAAGGGTAAGGAAAAACTGCGATGCTAGCTAGTGTTGATGATTAATATGCTGGTCTTATCGGCTGTGGCTGATACCATTAAAGGATACTTCTCAAAAAGCCATTACAAGGTTGCAAGAGATGGGTATACAAATTATCATGATAACCAAAGAACAGCTAACCCTTAAGGGGGAACCATAGGACCATTAATTTAATACCGTACCTAAAGGTCCTGTTGATTTTAACCATATTTGATAAAACCGACTTCTCCTTTAGTTAATTATCATTTGTTCATAGATGTTATTTATTAACTAGTTAATTTTGCTGAAATGCCTTTAAAAAATCCAACTCCTGATATTTTAAGGGAAATCTTATCCGGTACCTTAATATTTTTTTGAATATATATAGACAGATTATCTATTTTAAACTCATTATAGTGATTCAAATCCTTTGGTTTTTTGGGAATAGCCAGTAAATCCTGTATCCCTACTGCACAACATCCTTTTACTTCAACGCTATTAACTGTCAGATGTTTTCCTTTTGATTCAATCCAGCTTTTTGCTCTATCATCAATTTTAAAAATCATATCCTCACTCCCGATTTTTACAAACTGCTACTATAAATAATTACTCTCAATATAGAAAGAAAATATTGAAATGTCAAACAAATAACAGTGGATGAGTAATTTACAATTTAGGTCTTGATACAGTTAAAATGACTTATGATGAAGTAATTTTAACTAAGTATGATTTATATAAAATAAAGTAACAATTGTGCTTTTGCAAAAGGTTTGATAGTTTATAAAAAAGATTATGTATTTTAAGAAAGAACGATGATTTATAATAAAGTTTGATTAAAGGAATCGTAAAATTTAATGATCATCATCTTTTTTTGTAAAGCGGATGGTTAAAAAATAACAAAATTGGATGGTCAATTTTGTTGTATGTTCTTTATTATAGGAATGAAAAGCAATCGTGTTTGTTGCCTTCTCTATATCTGATTTTAATATGCGAAAGCGGATTGAACTTAGCATATTAAGTTTTCGGGAGTAAGAGGTAGGTTTTAATCATATATAAAAGGATGGGAAAGCGGTATGGGAAAAGGACTAGCAGGGAAGCGAATTGCAATTGGCGGCTCGCGAAAAGTAGAAGAAATTAGTACATTAATCGAAAAACAAGGGGGTATTCCTATTGTACGTCCCCTTCAAGGAACTGTTTTTTTAGCAGAAAAGGAGGTAGAACCTGACTTACAGAAGTTTGTCATGGAAGGGGCAGACTGGGTTATTTTCACAACGGGTATTGGAACAGAAACTCTATTAAATTTAGCGGAAACATTGGGTATTAAAGAACAGTTTTTAAATAGAATCCAGCAAGCCAGTATAGCCTCAAGAGGGTATAAAACACTTGCAACGTTAAAGAAAATTGGGATTAAACCGGTTGCGACGGATGAGGATGGGACTACTCGTGGATTAATTCGTTCTCTTGAAAGCTTTGATTTTTCGGGGAAAAGAGTAATGGTTCAGCTCCATGGGGAAACCGCTCCAACGTTAATAAAGTTTCTTGAAGATAGAGGAGCATCTGTGTTAACAATTCTTCCTTACCAGCATATTGCGCCTGATTCAGAGAAAGTTGCAAAATTATGTGAAGAACTGCTAAACAATGAATTGGACGCGGTATGTTTTACGACTGCTATCCAAGTTCGGTCTCTTTTTAACTTTGCGAGGGAGAATGGCTGCTTAACAGATGTTTTACAATCCTTTCAAGGTAGAGCGCTTGCGGCTGCTGTCGGAAAAGTTACTGCGGAGGCTTTAGTAGAAGAGGGAGTGGAACGCTTGCTTGCTCCCGAACTTGAAAGAATGGGAGCTATGATTATTGAGTTATCTCGTTACTATGAGAAACTTTAAAGAATATATGAGTAGCGATGTTTAAATAAAAAAAGTTATAGTTTTTAGAGTGCGAAAATCACTATTATCATCGCACTCTTTTGTTTATTTAGATAGTTAATTATAAATAGGATTTTTCCTCTATTATGGATTAGAAACGATAATAAATACCTGACTTAAAACAACTATTTAGTACATGAAAATATTCTATAGCCCAAAACACCGTCATACTTTGCCATGATATTAAAATGTTCATACATTACCGAGTAAAGTTCAGGTTCAATATACTCTGAGTATTGGAATTCAGGATTTGGATTGTATTGGAGCATAGATTGTTCTTGCATACGAATATTTATATGTTTAAAACCAGCCTGTTCAAATAAAGTGATCCAATTCTTTTCCGTAAGGACGGAGCCTAATCCATAAAATTGTTTAACTTCTTCCTCTATAGTTGGGGAAAGCCGTTTATTGGTGGTAAGCTCATTTGCAATAAAACGCCCACCATTTTTTAATAATCGAAATATTTCCTTAAGAGCTTTTGGCTGATTTACAAAAGAAAGGACAGATTCGGAAATAATAAAATCAAATTCCCCATCCTTTAGCGGAAATTCCTCTATGGAGCCTTGAATAATTTCCACTGGTAATTCGTATTTCCTCATTCTGCTTTTTGCTTTTTCCACCATTATAGAGTTAATATCCATCCCTGTTACTTTTGCTCCGTATTGCTCAGCTAGATAGGCGGATGTTTGACCAGTACCACATCCTACATCTAAAATGCGAGAAGTTTTGTTAATTTCTTCAGTCTTAAGTATTTCCTTGGTTAGACCAATGCCACCAGGATGTGCTCCCCCAACACCAAATTTAGACAAAAAATCTAAATATATCGACCCACCAATTAGAATCACCTTCTTTAATTCTTATTTTATAAAATATGAAAATGTAAATAAGATGTTCATCCCAGAATGACAGATGTTACTTTCAATGTGAAATAGGCTCTTGAATCCGTAACAACTACCCAAATGAATCATAATTTGTTAAAGAAAGCACACGTAGTATTTGATGATTTCATATACACAACACACACATTACCTTCTTTCAACTCTCAGGTATTTAACCTGATTATTAAATATAAAGGGGAGCAAAAAAATGCACAATTTTCAAAATGAACTACAAATGTTAGGAATGGATAATTATCAAGTTGGCCAGTTAACTCCTATAGATTATCAGACTCAAAATCCGCTCGAGTTTGTCGATATGCGTCGTTGTGGTGGCTGTGGCGGTTGTGGTTTTCGTTGTGGCGGCTGTTTCGGCATTGGCTTTGGCTTTGGCTGTTTTGGTTGTTTTGGTTTCTTTATTTAGCTGTTGGGAAGCTGTTGATTGTTCTTCAAAAAAATTCAGGTTATTTTATAAAAAGAAGTGTCCCTGCATTGTCGTAGGGACACTTCTTTTTGGGTTAATCATAATGGACAAATACAAGTACATAAAATGATAGGGAATAATGAGGAACGATTAGAATGAAGGAGGAACTGAATGACGAAACTGAACTCACACTCACGTCTCAAGGTGAAAAATGACACATTTTATCTACCTAATCCACAAGGCGGTGTGTATTTTAGAAATAACGTAAGCTCATTCCGTATGGAAGGCGATACAATCTATCAATGGATTGAAAAACTGATGCCGATGTTCAATGGGAAGCAAACATTAGAAGAGTTGACAGAGGGACTAACACCTCCGTATCGAAACAGGGTATATGAGATTGGAGAAGTTTTGTACACGAACGGCTTTATTCGAGATGTAAGCCAAGATTGTTCCCATCAATTAAAAGCAGATGTTCTTGAAAAGTATGCTTCACAAATTGAATTTATTGAGAACTTTGTTGATTCTGGTGCGTATCGTTTTCAAGAATACCGTCAAGCTAAAGTTCTAGCTGTCGGATCAGGCTCTTTTATGGTTTCGTTGATTTCTGCACTAATTGAATCTGGACTTCCCAAATTCGATATTATGGTGACGGATTCAGTACCTACAAATCGATTGCGGATTAATGAAATGGTGAAGAAGGCCAAAAGGGATGACTCCGAGGTGGAGATAAACGAGATACCATTTGAAAAAGGGCAGGGAAAGAATTTTTGGCAAGCAGCTGTGCAGCCATATGATTGGATATTATATGTTTCCCAAAATGAAAATATAAAGGAACTTAGGAATTTAAATCTGATCTGTAAAGCGGAGAAGAAGGCATTTCTACCTGCCTTATGTTTAGACCGAGTGGGGCTTGCAGGTCCTTTGGTGCATCCAGAATCAGAGGAGTGCTGGGAATCTGCATGGCGTCGTCTTCATCAATCTACATTGCAACAAGATCGGCAGTTGCAGACATACTCTTCCACAGCAGGATCGATTCTGGCGAACATCATTGTATTCGAATTTTTTAAAAAGACTACAGGAACTGCAGATTCAAATCAAAGTAATCAAATTTATCGGCTTGATCTTGAAACATTGAACGGAGACTGGATTTCATTCATCCTACATCCATTGGTTAAGAATATCAGTGTATCGTCTAGAATGGTTGAAGACCTTGATGTAATACTCAAGCAAGAACGGAGTGAAAAGAAATCGCCAATTAATCTCTTGGAATATTTCAGTTTATTAACTTCAGAAGAAACAGGGATTTTTCATACTTGGGAGGAACGAAACTTAAAACAGCTTCCTCTTTCGCAATGCTATGTTCAAGCAGTAAATCCAGTGTCAGAGGGACCAGCAGACCTCCTGCCAGAGGTTGTGTGTCCGGGGTTTACGCATGAGGAGGCAAAAAAGGAAGCCGGACTGACTGGCATTGAAATGTATGTGTCACAAATGATTAAGGGATTCAGGGATCAAAAAGACCAAGAAGAAGTGAACATAGTGGAAGGATTTATCGGCATTGGTGCAGGAGAAACAGTTGAGGAAGCTGTTTGTCGCGGCTTGCAAGCCTATTTAGAGGAGGAATTGAAAAACCGAAAAATTAATCAGCCGAACACGATGTTTCGTGTACAACTGGAAAAAATAGAAGATCCCCACTGCAGGTTTTATTTAAATTCCCTTACTACATTAAATGGTGCACCAACAATTGGCTTGGAAAATAAAGTGTTAGGCTTTCCTGTAATATGGGTACAGTCGCAGGGCCGTCGGTACACGAGTATAGGTTTAAATACAACGTTAGCTTTACGGAGTGCCTTGCAACAAGCGCTTTTGGATATTCAAAATGAGGGGGAATCAACAGATAGGGAAGCGGAGTCAGCTGTTTTTCTGAACGGAAAGGAAGGGAAACTCGAAATCCCTTCTTGTGAAGAACTAACAAAAGAGGAACTATTACAATCCTCTATTCGGATCCTGAACGGAAACAATAAAAGGCTCTTCGTGTATGATCTTTCGTTCGAACCTTTTTTAAAACAAGAACTGGCAGGGGTGTTTGGTGTGCAGATACGAGGGGAGGAATCCTAATGGCAGCTCGTATTCTAATTGACGGAAATGGTTTGTTAGCGGATTTTGTCTATGATCAATTATCCAGTAACTATCACGTAACGCGACAAAGCATATTGGATGAGGTTCCTAAAGAAACAGAATTAGCTCTGGTGCTGCAGGATGCCTGGCATCCATTGGTTCATCAAAAAGCGGAAGAAAGATTCAGGGGCATAGGTATCCCGTGGCTTCGAGGTTTTGTTTCATTCGGGGAGGGAATAATCGGTCCATTCGTACAACGCGATAAACCAGGATGTTCTCGATGTGCTGACATACGGCGCATGATAGCTGGATCCGATTCCCAAGAAATGTTGGGGCTTCAGATGAGAATGGCATCAGGAGAAGGTGTATTGCGAGATGCATGGGCATCACGAATGGGGCTATTGCAAATGACAGCTTTGATATGTAAAGAAGTACAGAGAGTTCTTCAAGGAGAACCCAGCAGCTTAGAAGAAAGAGTGTTCATTACTAACCTTAGAACGTTAACGACCTCCAGTCATCTTTTCTCGCTCGATCCATTGTGCCCGTTGTGCAGTTCAATACCTGATGACACACCCAAACTAGCTCAAATTAGGTTAGAATCCAGTCCGAAAATAAATGAGGGCAGTTATCGCTGCCGTTCGATGGATGAATTAAAACCAGTGCTTGTCAAAGATTATCTCGATTATCGTACTGGGATCATGAATAGGAAAATGCAGGATTTGGTGCTGCCATTTGCTGATGTTCTAGTGAACATGCCGCTGTTTGGAGCGGATGAGGGAGTGGCAGGAAGATCTAATTCTTATGAAATGAGTGAGTTAACTGCCATTTTGGAAGGATTGGAGCGATATTGCGGGATAGAACCTCGAGGCAAAAGAAGGACAATTCGTGATAGTTATCATAATTTAGAAAATCAAGCGCTAAACCCCATAACAGTTGGTTTACATGAAAAAGATCAATATAAAAAGTCAAATTTTCCGTTTAAACCTTTTAATCCTGATGATCCAATGAATTGGGTCTGGGGTTATTCATTCTTACAAGAACGTCCTATTCTGGTTCCGGAGTTACTCGCCTATTACAGTTTAGGCTATGGAGGAGAGGGCTTTATTTATGAAACCTCCAATGGGTGTGCATTAGGAGGAAGTTTAGAGGAAGCTATTTTTCATGCCATTATGGAGGTAGTCGAGCGAGATTCATTCTTATTAACTTGGTATGCTAGGCTCTCTCTTCCTCGTCTGGATCTTAGTTCTGCTAACGATAAAGAATTACAGCTGATGGTCGACCGTATACGTGAGGTGGCGGGATATGACCTTCATTTTTACAATTCTACGATGGAACATGGGATTCCAAGCGTCTGGGCAGTGGCCAAAAACAGAAAATCCAAGGGTGCAAACCTCATTTGTGCAGCTGGAGCTAACCCTGATCCAGTGCGGGCTGTAAAAAGTGCGATTTATGAGCTGGCAGGAATGATGTTTAGGCATGACGAAAAATTGGAGGAAAACCGGCAGAAATACGAAAGGATGCTACAAGATCCGTTTGCAGTACGTACCATGGAGGACCACGGTATGCTGTACGGTTTGAGAGAAGCAGAGAAACAACTGGATTTTCTATTGGATGATTATCGCCCGTTACGTACATTTGCTGAAGAATTCAAGCAACCGCCGGCACATACTGATTTAAAAGATGATCTTCAGGATATTCTTAATAAGTTCCGTCGGTTAAACCTTGAAGTCATTGTGGTTGACCAAACAGCACCTATAATCAAACGAAACGGATTATTCTGTGTAAAGGTTTTGATTCCTGGAATGCTGCCAATGACATTTGGACATCATCTTACTCGAGTGCAAGGGCTAGATAGGGTACTTAAGGTACCAGTGCAACTAGGATTTAGGAAGACGCCATTATCGTTTGAACAGCTTAATCCATATCCACATCCGTTCCCATAATTAAAGAGTAGGAGGACAAAAAAATTTGGAGCTAGAAACATTTCTACACCATCTACACTTTGACACGGAGAAAATCGTTCCGCCGGATTGGCAGGTCGATTGGGAAGACGCACCACTTCCTTATAAACTGTACCGTGGTTTACCAGAGGTTCCTCTTACCGCTGATGTACCTTTAGTACTCAATAGAAGAGAATCTACTCTAAAACCCAGCCTGATGGAGCTTGGTCATTTTTTATGGTATGTATACGGTCTTACCCAATACTCTCAATTCGCAAAGGAAAAAGATGGGGGCTTCACCCAGTCATTAAGGAGATTTGTTCCCTCTGGAGGGGCGTTGTATCCCAATGAATTATATGTGTATATAAAGCTTGAGGATGCTCCAATAGGAATTTATCATTACGATGTTGCCCATCACCGCCTCAGTTTGGTGCGGGAAGGAAATTACGATTTCTACTTATCCAGAAGTCTTGGAAATAGCTATCCTATTACTGACTGTTTTTGTACCGTTTTTGTCTCGACAATTTTTTGGAAAAATTTCTATAAGTACAATAATTTCTCCTACAGGTTACAAGGGTTAGATGCAGGTGTGTTGATTGGGCAATCGTTAGAAGTGGCCAATCAAATGGGTTTCTCTTCAAAGGTCTGCTACCAATTTCTTGATCAATCTATTAATCATTTGCTTGGACTATCTGAACAGGATGAAAGTGTATATGCGGTAATTCCATTATCTGTTAATACATCCATCCATGGTGTCGACAACGATCAAAATAGAGAAGAAATTATTTCTGCTACAGACTTGTGTCGGGAAGTGCCATTATTAAAGCATGTTTCCTATAACCGTTCAAAGAGGATTGTTGATTATCCGATGCTGAGAAAACTTAACGAAGCATCCATGTTTGAAACAACTCAGTCATTTGTAAAGATAAAGAAAAATAATAGTGGGAAATTTTCCTTAGGTACGGAGATGATCTTGCTGCCAGTTACAGAAAATTTTTCATACGATTTCGCAACGATTTGCAGCAAGCGGTATTCTCCTGATAGCGATTTTATAATGGGAAAAGTAAGTCAGACAAAACTGGCTACATTGTTAAAAGAGACATGTTCCTTCTCATATCAGAATGACCTTGACGATACACATGGGAATGTTGGGGGGCGTGTTTCTTTGTATGGCAGTTTGTATAATGTAGAGGGAGTTTCAAGTGGTGCCTACTCTTATGATAATAGTGCTCATGCACTTCGGAGAATAACGAAGGGAGATCACCGGCAGTTTTTACAATTAGGATTAGTAATGCCCAATGTGAATTTGTATCAAGTTCCGCTCTGTATGCATGTCATCGGAGACAAGAATCACCTCATAAACAGATTAGGAATGAGAGGATATCGCATTCAGCAGATGGAAGCGGGGATTCTCGTACAACGACTGCTCTTGGTGTCGTGCGCTTTAGGGATGGGGGGCCATCCACTGCTAGGATTCGATGTGAACCAATGTGATCAACTTTACGAAATCGATTCGAAAGGAAAAACCAGCCTAATTCAAATCCCAGTGGGTCCGTACCGTCCCCGCGCCTGGTTAAAAGGAAGTTTGCTTGGCTAGGGAGACAAGAGTACGTTCTATTTTGTTCTCAACTGTCGTTGAACCTTGACAGGGTTGAGGTCGGGGGTTCGAACTCCTCACAGGTCATCGATACAGAGCCTTGGTAACTTGTAGCCCTGTTAATCAGAATAAAGGAACGTTTATGGTTTAGTAGACATTTGAAGCACGGATTAGTCAGTATTCAACTAAATTTCGGGCAAGGACCCTGTCGGGCAGCATAAACTGACATCCACCTCATGGAAAGGTTGGACGAAGGAATTTTGGAGCGAAGACTCTGTGAGACATGGGAGGGTTGACCTCCATGAGAGATGTGGAGACCATTAGTGCAACTATAATTTAACTGGATACCCACTTATTAGATAACGGTGGTTAAGTGGCTAAAGGCTTTTTTTACTCTTCCGTTCTAGAAATATCCTTTTCTTCCCCTTAATCCCAAGGGGAGAATGGCTAATACATGTAAGCAACTTTAAAACTCTGAGAAAATAGGAGAAAACAAGAGATATTCCTTATTTTATAGAGGGAGTTTAGTGGAAGAAGGGGTTTATTAAAATGGTGTCTAAGTATCTTATTTTAATAGGAGGAATTGTTTTTATTATCTAATTTTGCGACCGGACTCCACATAAAAGGCGGCATGGAATTTGGTTCCCTGCCGCCTTTCTTGTTTTCTATGGTTGGTTGGTCTGATATTTAAGTGGGAACGTGATGTCAAACTCACCCTTCCGCACTTTCGCCAAACTGCGTTTTGCTCCTTTAGTATCGGCAAACGGGAAATGCAAT
The DNA here is from genome assembly GCF_036962285.1 of Bacillus sp. JJ634. Classification (NCBI taxonomy): domain Bacteria; kingdom Bacillati; phylum Bacillota; class Bacilli; order Caryophanales; family Bacillaceae; genus Bacillus; species Bacillus sp. JJ634. The sequence continues at coordinate 11,298 of NZ_JBALMU010000196.1, read as the reverse complement.
AGATTTCTCTCGTTGTCCTTCAGGTAGTCGGCAAGTTGAATAACCTTCTCCTTCAAAGTCTCCGGTGTGAGATAGGTATAAGGCTCAAAATACTCCACTTCCCCGAATCTCCCTTTATAAAAAGCAAGGCGGTCAATATAATGGTGGCTTCCTAGTTCATGTTCCTCCGAGTAAGCATGATAGGACAATTCGTTCAACAGGAAGTAGCCCATCAGTTGCAGGAAGTCACGTTTGGTTCCGGCATGTTCCTTGGTCGTTTTGAAATCATACAGCGTTCCGTCAATGAGGATATCGGCATCCGCTCCCCCTACCAGTAAGGAACCGATACCAAATTCAGGGCTGTAATAAATGCTTTTCTTTTTCTTCAACACTTCCTGTGTCATGAAGGTTTCCTCGAAGACCTCCATCATCCCTTCCAACTCTCTCCTTATATCAGCAGAAGCCGGTTGGTTGAAGATAAAATCCAAATCCACTGTTTCTGCTTCCACAGCCCCCCGATAAATCTGTTCCAACTTCGCCATGTGAACCGCTATTTCATATAAAGGCTCTATTGATTTCCTGCTTGGCATGTTTTCCCGAACCGTTTCTATCCACGGCTTGTATTTCTCCTGAAATAAACGCCCGCCGTCCGGCAGAACTAATAGTTTCCTCATCCCCCCCATGGCTCTGAAGGACTGCGTGACCTCTTTATCCTTCTTTAACTTGGCAATCCTTAACCGTGCCATGTAATCGAAGGCTGTACCCAAGAGACTTGCTTGGTGGACGTTCTCCATCGCACTTGGCACTCTCGATATGTATTCATTTGAAAAAGGCTTCTTCCCGCTCAATGTATAAAAGCTATCTTTCGGCGGCTCCACGGACTGCAGTATCTCCCTGAATCCCTTGTCTTTGTTTATCAGACTGCTTAATGACAATTTGTCATCCCCTCCTATGTATCCACATCCTCTCTCAATAGTAAACCAACCCAAATACTCCGTCCATTTTTTTACCATAGGAAAGGCGGCAAGGAAATCTTCTCACCATTAGGGTTTTTAACAATATTAAATAAGTTTTGGCATAACAAAAGGGAACTATATTTATGCTGTACAATAAGTATTATACAATCAATAGAGAATGCCTAAACTACTGTCAATATGATTATGATTGTCATATGTTTGCCGGTTTTCCTAAACTAACGAAGCAGGTGTGCGGCCGAGCTTAGGTCGTGTCATATAGCGGGTGGGATTCCCGTCGAGTAAGAACTAGCCATTCGCTCGTAGCGAGTCTTGGAGGGCTAAAGGTAACTTTAGTTTTTAAGCGTAGACAGTTAGGTGGAGCAGCCGTCAAGGCTGAGAATCTTATGGAGTGAAAGTCTCCTGTCATCAATTGACCGATTCGGATGACTAGCATATCCAATGCGTGGGGAGGTAACGAACTACGTTCTGCTTGGAAGTAAAAGTCACGGCGGCCTATTCTACACAGAGAGGATAAGGTCGGAACAGTCTGTGTGGCGAGCAAACACAGAGGCCAGAAGGATTTAACGAATACTGCAATCCCGAAATCTACGCCCCTCAAAGAAACTGTTCGAGGGATGTTTTGCTTAGCGTCGACCTTTGCCTAACGGGGGAAGACCGATGTCTTACGGGAAGAAACGGTCAAAAGCACCGTAAGAGCAGCCGGGGTATGGGTTCTGGCATCTGTGGAAAGATTTTCAGAGATAACGACGGGAAGGTCCTACTTCAAATTGGGAAGGTACTAACCAATAAAGACCTATCATATAAGAGGCTAATAGAAAATGGTAGGATGATTTAGGATTGGCGCATGAGGTCGTAGTAGCAATGAGGGAAGGGTAATGCCTTCTTAAGTGTAAGGAAATTACACTTCTATCAAGGTAACACCTTTGATAGGGCAAAGGACCTCTGGGCACTTGGAATGTTTGAGCATTATAGACTCTGAGCTATAAAGTATGTTTAAACTAACTTACAAGTAAACCTACAAATGATGGGGGAATATGTGTACCGACATTTAATCCTGCGGTTGTATGGGAAGGCTTGTAGGTGATTAATCCAGGGTCAGAACCGGACTCGGGAAATCCGACCGTCCGGGATCGTAGGGGGGCTACAAGAAACGTGAATCATAATTGATTGCGCGCGCTTGTTTTCTACCCGACAGCGGGCCGAAAGCCAAATGGTTGAAGGGATTGAGCTCCATAATGTTAGTAATTGGAGAGGGCTGATGCTTTACCTGCAGCAGAAAGCTACATTACATTCTTCGCAAAAGGCAAGAAGAATGAAACCTCTCTGGAGTCAGAGACCTTGGCACGTTATACATTGATATGATACGGCAACTCGGGAGACCCTACCGGTCTTTTCTTTTTTTTTAGAAGAGTATGGTGTACAAGCGATAACAAGTAAGGAAACCAAATGCCGTGTAGGGAGTCGGATAGCAGCGTAGTACCAATGAAGTTGGGTAATGCCGATGGAGGAAAGGTTAGCTACCAGTTATCACCCTTACTAGGGACACATTTACTACACACAGAGGTAGGGATAATAAATGGAAACAAAACTACTAAGGATAGCAGAATTAGCAAAATCTGATCCTAAAATGAAATTTACATCCCTTGTACATTTATTAAATGAGCAATCACTAATTCAATGTCATCATGAGTTACCAAATAAAAAGGCAACTGGGGTCAATGGTACAACTAAAGAACAATACAATGAAAATCTAAAAGAAAACGTAGAGGATTTAGTAAATAGGCTTAAAAGCAAAAGTTATCGTCCTGTTCCAGTAAGGAGAATGTATATTCCAAAGTTCAATTCAGATAAGAAAAGACCGTTGGGAATACCAAAACATGAGGATAAAATTGTACAAAAAGGCATTACAAAGATACTAAATACCATCTATGAGAATGACTTTCTAAACTGTTCCTTTGGATTCCGTCCAAACCGTAATTGCCATGATGCTTTGAAAATACTGAACTATTACATTGAAAAGAGGTCAGCAAATTATATAGTAGATGTAGATATCAAAGGATTCTTCGACAACGTTGACCACACATGGATGATGGAGTTCTTAAAACTGCGAATCTCTGACCCTAACCTCCTAAGATTAATTGGCAGGTTTCTTAAAGGTGGATATATGGAGGAAGATAAGAAATACAAGACAGATAATGGCACACCGCAAGGTGGAGTAATATCTCCGATATTAGCCAACGTTTATCTTCATTACGTCCTAGACCTATGGTTTGAGAAAAGGGTTAGAAAACAGTGCAAAGGACAAGCGTACATAGTGAGATATGCAGATGATTTTGTTTGTTGTTTTCAATCTAAAAGTGAAGCTGAACAATTCTTCGAATCATTAAAATTTAGGTTAAAGAAATTTAACTTAGAAATAGCTGAGGATAAAACTAAAATTATTCCCTTTGGAAAGTTTGCGGAGAAAGATGCAAAACAAAAGGGAAACAGTAAACCAGCAACCTTTGATTTCCTGGGCTTTACACACTATTGTGGGAAAAGTAAACAAGGTAATTTCCGAGTGAAACGGAAGTCAAGCAGGAAAAAAGTCCAAGGCAAACTCAAAGAATCTAAGGAATGGTTGAAGATTAATAGAAATAAAGATATTCATATAATTATGGATAGATTTAGACGCTCTCTTATAGGTTATTACAATTATTATTGCATCACAGATAATACCCAAAGTGTAAACAAATTTAGAGACAAAATCGGATACTTACTGTTTAAATGGCTCAATAGAAGAAGTCAAAGGAAATCATTTACGTGGGATAAATTCAGACTCTTTCTTAATAAATACCCATTACCTTACGCAAGAATTAAGGTTAACATATATGACTTAAGAAAAGAGATTAGCTATATTATGTGAATGGTAACTAGGAGGAGCCGTGTGCGTTAATTGCGCAAGCACGGTTCTGTGAGGGGGGAGGAATGCAATCTACCGTGAGGTAGAGAGATTCCCTTCTACTCGACTAATTTAAGAAGGAAATGCTCTTTCCAACGTCGAATATAATTGGCTAGACCCGGTACATGAGAAGATAACCATGATAGTTGATGAAAATGTCATCAAAAAAACTATAATTTCAAGATGCTTTTGTTTTCTAACTTAAGGGGGACAAGTATGTCTAGAATACCAATTGGACCAGTTATTGAAGGTGTTAAAAAAACAGGGAAATTCGTTAAAGACAACAAAAAAGAGATTGCGGCATTTATAAGTGTTGTAGGTAGTATTGGAGGAGCAGCAAAAAAGTGGAAAAAAGAATCCAAAACAGGCGAAAAATTGCATCCAAGGCATAATAGTTATTTACATTATAAAAATAAAATACTAACGGAATTGGATAGTCAAAATAGGAATGAACTTTTTCAATATATAGATGAAATCGAACAGTTTATCCAACAGATAAAAAATGAGGAAAAAAAAGAAATTGTCGTAAAAAAGCCTATACATGAAAAAAGAATTAATAATTGGAATGATATTCTTATTCAAATTAAAGATAAGATGTCTACAAAGGATTATCTTGAATTTATTAAAATTTATAACAACCCAAATTATCAAAGTGAATATTTTGAAGGTTTTGAGGGGCATGTCGAGAAATTTAAAAAACTCAATAATGTTGAAAATTATGATGACCTATTGAAATATATTGCAGAAATAACTAGTAGGAATATTGAAAAAATCAAGAAAGATTTTTTACCAAAAGACTAAAAAATTACCAGAATATTAAGCCAACATGGTTAAAATAAAGGGCTGAAGGGCTACTGCATGATTCCTTATTGTTTAAAGGGAAATACAATTCAGTATAGGCAGTAACTGGTGCATGAGTTAAAGAAATGATCGCTGCGGCGGTCATTTTTCTTATTGCGCTAACGAGTGCTTTAATAAAAAACGTACCAATACAAAAGAACTTGGCAAACCAACCAAGCTCAATCTCCTTTATATCAACTTAATCCTTGCTCTTTAGCTTTAGCGTAAATTGTTGACCGGGGAACACCCGTCATCTTGGCAATGTCGTTAACGCTTAACCCATTTGATTCTCTTTCTCTATATAGCTTTAAAGCCTTCCTAATATCCTTCTCTGGCTTTCCGATACACCCCATGTGTTTCCCTTGTGCCTTTGCCCTCTCACGCCCTTCTGCCGTTCTATCAGCTATTAAATCACGTTCAAATTCAGCAATTGCTCCAAGCATGGTAAACATGAGCTTTCCGGCTGGAGTAGAAAAATCAATCTGTTCTTTGATGAATACAAGGGATATTCCCCGGCTCTGCAGATCCTTCGCAATTTTATGTAAATCGAAGGTACTCCTAGCCAATCTGTCCAGCTTGTAAACAACCAGCTTGTCGCCCTCTCTAAGGTAATCCAAAGCCTTTGCAAGTTCCTCACGGTCGCATTTGGCTCCACTTTGCTTTTCCGTAAAAATGCTTTCGCAGCCATATTCGTTTAATTTGTCGATTTGTAGCTCTAACTCTTGGTCTTTAGTAGATACTCTTGCATAACCAATAACTGCCATAGTTGTTCTTCCTCTCTTGTTGTCTAAAAGTCTATTATCTTTTGTGCATTTTTTTTAGACTAACTTTTAGACAATATCAATAGCAATAATAGCAGCATTTTATGGTGTTTTTTTCATTGAACAAAACTTATAACTTCGAGACATATTATAGAAAAATTTATGGTTAAAAGTGGACAACCGGGGGAAATATTACTAGGTTAATGTTGGATGTTTCTTTTTAGATATTAATTTAAATTGCGAATGTGCTATTCTAAAGAGTGAATAAATTATAAGTGGTGGAATTAATTGAAAAAAATCATTGAGTTAGGACCAGAAGTAGGTAAAGGTGAACAACGGGATATTTATTTGAAAAGGGAAATACACTTTTTGCAGAAAGATTTTGCAGAAAGATTTATAAAAATTGCCGATCCAGATATAGTAGAAGTACTAGATAAACGTATTAAAAATATGCTAGGTGTATATTAAAAATCCGTATTGAAATTGAAAAATTTTAAAGACCACTAATAGGTGGTCTTTTCTTTTAGAAAATAGCCCCAGTGGATTATTTCTGTGTCTCATTAGAAATGTAATTATTTGTCTGTTTTTTTGGAAGTTCGACAAAATATTTAGGTTTTCGACAAGTCAGATGTGATATTAGTTATTATAGACCATAGTAGGTAATTTTAGGGGGAATTTAGTTGGAGGAAAAAAGTAAGCTTATAGTATTATTGCCTGGAATAATGGGATCTAACCTTAACTTGGGGAAATATCAAGTTTGGCCGAGATATTTCCCTGATAATATTGGAGTATATGAATTTTATTTACCATTAGGGAGAATGGATATCAAACCAGCTGGTGTTATGGATTATACATATTCCAATTTATATGAGAGCTTGGCAGCTAATCCAGAATATCAAGTAGAACCATTTCCGTATGATTGGAGAATAAGTGTACTAGATAATATTGAGCGGCTACATGACATAATGTTAAGACATACTGATAAAGAAGAGATAGTTCTTGTCGCCCACAGTATGGGGGGACTGATCACAAAATTATTTTTATCTAAGTATAAAGATGAGGAATATACAAATAGGATATCCAAATTAGTAACAATGGGTACCCCGTGGTATGGGTCGATGGAAGCATATAAGACTCTTCGTTATGGCGCTGGTTTACCTTTTGAAAAATTTCCAATTGTCTTAACAAGTGAAGTGTCAAAAAAGATATCCAGAAACTTTCCAAGCGTTTATCAGTTGTTACCTCATACTGAATATTTTACAAGAGTTAAAAATATACATAATGTTAGTGCGATAACAATAAACGAAAATGAATTAAATGACTGGTCATCAATTTATAGTAGTGAAATTGAAGAGTTTTTTGCCGAGTGTCAGAGTATTCCAAATGAAGTCCTAGATAAATTTCATGAGAAGTTACACGAAGAACCCATTAATATAGAGCATCATGAAATCATCGGTATAGGTAATTTGACATTATCTGCAATTAAAAGGAACAATTTTGGTGAGACTAGTGGATATTTTAAAAATGGAGATGGTACTGTACCTTTATTTAGTGCTACATCTGAAACTACTAATAAGNNGAGTATCACATCAAAAGTTACCGAAAAATGAAATTGTCCATAATATTATTAATAAAATTTTGTATGGTGACACAATAACTGAAAATGAAAATGTTTTGTTAACCGAAGAAAAAATTCGTGAATTAGGTTTTATGGGCAAGATTATTCGTATTGCATGTCCAGTCAAAATTTCCTTAATAAAAGACGGAAAATCTATTTATGGGTTATCGGATGATATCGGATATGAAAATATTGAAGAATTAATTGATTCTGACATTGAAGTACTAAAATTAGGAAATACAGTATACCTACTCATGCATGAAGATGAGATAGATAGTGAAGAAAAAATCATAATTGAAGCTTTCGATGAGGGGCCAACAACTGTATCAATAGAACAGTACGATAAGGGTAATATTGTACAAACTGCTTTATTTAAAACTTTTAATATTGATACCAATGTTACAGCAGAATTAAAGCTGTCAAAAGATGTTAATAATTCAATTTTACTTATTAATAATGAGGAAAATGAAGATATCCCAATAACTCCTTCAGTTCAATCTAACGAAGAGCCAAGTGTTCCTGATACAAACTTTACTGTTAGTCATAGCCGGGGAGGCATGTATGGAAATATGTATGTTTGTACTGGTGAAGTTAAAGTTATAATTAACCAAATCATCCCAGGAACATATGATGTTAAAGACACTTATGTTCGCGTAAGGGATGAAAACTTCAGGTTGACCGGTGCCGAATACATTCTTAATTTAGAGGATGGGGAAAATTTAATTGAAGTATTCTCGACTGATGAATTTGGAAATGTAGAGAATCCTAAAAAAATCCTCATTTATTATGTAAATGAATTCAAGCCTTTTATTAACATTGAGGTCCAACTTAACCAATATGAAGTTCAAGTAGACCATAATATAAATTATTATAAAATACGTGAATTATGCGATTTTCCTGAACCAATTATTAGATTTGAAATTGAAAATGACCCACAAAGGCAACCTGTGGTCCAAAATGGGCTTCAGCAGCCAGGGCCACATCCTGGAAATCAAACTCCACAAGAACAAGACGTATTTGTGATAAATAATAAAGTTAGGGTTATTACGAATAATCCCAAGCTAAGATCTATAAAAATATACTATGAGAGTGTCTTGGGAAGTATCGAAGAAGATTATCTTATCGAAGAGTTTAATATTGACGATAACGCGATCAAGAGTATTTTTGAAGGTATCGGTGGTGCAACTAACTTTATAGAAATTTTAGAGGGGTTCAAAATCCAGAATCCAACTGACGTAAAGTTGTTTAAAGTAGAAGGATACCATTTTTATAAAAGAATAACTGATCAGCACATAAATAACTCGCGAAGGATCGTAATTACGTTTGAAAATAAGAAATTTGAATTAATAAAAGGCTCAGACTATATCCCGATATTTTATAATTTGGATGAATCTATAGAAATTGAGGAAGATAACAATTATAAGTTTCGTTTAAGAATTATTGATAAAGAAGGTAGAGATATTCGAAGTTTAGATCTAAGTGCCTTCTTAAAAATTCAAATTCCGAATTCAGATACTCGATTTACCGAAGAAGTAAATGTTCCCTTCAATCAGCAAAGCGACTCTTATGAGGGTGAATTGGACTTAACTGAGGTACAGACTATATTACATGATTATTGGGAAAACACACCTATCCATTCTGCAGAACTAATTATTACCAAGTCCGGAGTTAATTCTAGTATAGTAAGGGTAAAGGAAATTAAAATACGTAAAGCTCGTTCGTAACCTCAGATATTAAAGGATAAAGGGAGGGGTTAATGGTGGTATATGTAATCACAAATTTAATTACTTGTATTTTGATTACAGTTTGTTACTTTGTGTTTGAAAAATCTTTGAGCAAAAGATTATTGCCGAACTTTTCAATTTTATTTTTTTACAAGTATTTCCTTGCCCCTCTTACGTTATTCGCAGTAAATCTGTTGCTATTATTGATTTTTTCAAAAGAATTATGGTTCTTTTCACTTATACCGTTGTCAATACCGGTAATTAATTTGATTTATAGAGGCGTTTCAAAAATTAAGTATGGTTTGAGGTATGACGTTTTAAGTGGCGAAATTACTCCTAAGATAATCCAGGAGCTAGAGATGGAGAATTTCAATATAAATAAAGAAGATCTAACTTTTATCATGTATAAACAAATGAAACAGAAACGGGTTGACATAACAATTAATTCTGAAAGAAAAGATGATGATCTAGTTAAAAAGATTATAGGTATAGAAAGAAAAATAAATAAGGAATATGCTGATATAATCATAAATCTCTTCTTGGAAAAAAAAAGAAACATTAAACTTATCTAACGTTTACCAGGACCTCTACAAGGTGTAGAGGTCATTTTTTATTTTTTGGTACTTTAAGTAAATTTTCAACGTTCATAGGAACAAAACTCTCTCTAAAACGTGTAATTATAACTTCGTGCTGTAAATAGAAAACCGTTATTATCACACTTCAGTATTAATGGATTAAATTGTTTGCTATCAATTTAGAAGTAGATTAATTTTAAAGTTTTATAATCTTTTATTTTTACGATTAAATAATCTCCTTACAGGTGAAAATTTATTGTGTTGCTGTCTAAGATGTTCTGAATCCGTTTGGATATATTTTCCAGTTGTTTGGATATCAGCGTGGTCCAAAATTTTCTGTAGTGTGAATACATCTCCACCATTTAAAACATAATTTCGCGCAAAAGTATGCCGAAACATATGTGGATGTAGTTTAGTTATGTTTAATTTCTTCTTAAGCCGATTTAATCTTTTCCTAAAGGCGTCGGGAGTAAAATCATCTCCGTATGCATTCATAAATATCCGGGAACCATCGCCAAAATATTGTACAGTTTCATCAACCAGCTGTTTTAATCGTTTTGATATTTCACGGCTCATTGGTATTTCTCTATGTTTTCTATTTTTAGCGATTGCAGAGGGAACATAAAGGGTGTTCTGTTGAAAATCAACATTGTTAACGGTAAGTGACATTGCTTCATTGATTCTTAATCCCGTGTCTAGTAATAGCAGCACTAAGGTTTTATCTCTCCACTGAGCAAATAACTTATCATCATACGAAGCTAGGATCATATCAACTTCTTCGTCAGTCAATCCTTGAACTTCTTCATGTGCGTCATCTTTTACAAGTGGTATATTTCGTGTTGGATTTTTGTTAATGACCCCTTCTTCGGGCAAAAATCGAAAAATTGCTTTTAAATTTCGTAAACGAATATTTATGGTATATACCGATAATCCTCTTTTATTTCTCTCTCGTTTTTCGTCACCTTGATAAGGAAAACGGTCATTTTTTAGATAGTTAATGTACTCTCGAATAATAGTACTTGTGACTTCATTAATGTATTCAATGTCGGATCTTAACCATTCCTGAAAATATCTAACCGTATCATAATACCCTTTAATGGCACTTTTCCTTACACCCTCTGCTTCCTTCGCCTTAATGAAGATTTCAATTGCTTCATCAAAAGCATATTGGACATCCGTTGTATGTCGGTCATCACGAAACTGTCGGTCATTGGTCGATTTTGTTTGTCCTCTTTGTGCAATAAATGTAAGTCCCATAAGTTATTTTGCCCCCTGTTTGGATGGCTGCATGTCCTAAAGTCACAAAATTTCATGTCCTACAGTGTACCGAGAAAACAGCAAAAAAACGCTAATTTTACGCTATAGATCAAACCATCTAAAACAACGGTTAAATAGCGTTAAATCAGCGTTTTCAGTATTTTTTACGTCCCGAAGAGGATTCGAACCTCCAACCTACAGTTTAGGAAACTGTTGACCAATTAATAGTTTTTAGTATTCCTTTTTATTATGGGCTATTATGTGCCATGCTTGGTGCCCAAATTTTAAAAATATTAAATCACAAGAAAACATTAGAAAGCAACAAAGCTTTATATATCAGTACTTGAGGGTACTTGAAGATACTATAAAAACAGATGCCAGCAAACTTCAAAACTGTTTGAGACCTGGTGTGCCAGTTAGGGAGATTCAGTTCCCCTGTACTCTCAAAGAGAAATGTTTAACATTAAATTTAATAGTAAGCAGGAATATCAAGTTAAAACACATGGTGGCACAATTGTTAAAAAAACTTTGTGTCCCAAGAAATTTGGTCGGTGTTACTTGGTGGCAAGTTGGTGGCAGACTGGTGGCAAAACCAAACATATTGCCACCATTTTCATCTGTTTAAA
>NZ_JBALMU010000195.1:0-3655 GCF_036962285.1 Bacillus sp. JJ634 | reverse complement strand
AATCGTTTTCTATGAGAAAACCTCGGTGAAATAAGGTGTGGTACATAATTTGAAGAAAGGGTATATTAGAGCAATAACTCTTACTTATCTTTATTTCTATTCTATCATAGAATATTTGTTCTATATAGGGGTATTTCCATAAAAAACAGTTCTTATTTCAATGTCTGAGATTCGCTCTCAGACGCATTTATTTTTCTTTTTTAATACCATTGGTCATTTATTTTCACACAGAGTCCATCAGCAACATCAAGAATTTTTGAATTAAGAAAGAAATTAGAAAGGGGTGTAGCTGTCGTTTCTTTAATAGTAGAGAAGCACGGACCACTCGGAACAGCCTATCATCTAGTCAAATGGAGGGAAGGAAACGATTCGAGGAATTTGATTGATACAAAAGAGGTAAACGAGCATGTAGCAAAGATGATTTGGCGAACTTCGTCAATGCTGCAATGGGTAACTGGCTATATACTAAAAAGGCTCTACTATTCTTACAGAAAAAAGCTCCCAAAGCTATGCTTTAGGAGCCGTATTACTTGATTACTTATAAACGGTTACTTTTACTGTTTTTACACCCCAATTAAGGGCTTTTTGTTTGGAAGCAATGAATACGTCAATTTTATTTCCTTTAATGGCTCCGCCTTTATCAGCGGCAACAGCCTGACCATAACCCTCCACATGAACTTTTGTACCAAGTGGAATGACTTTTGGATCTACGGCAATGGCTTTAACAGTAGGGTTTTTCTTTAAGTTTAAGCCAGTTGCTGTTATACCGCTACAGCCTTTACAATTTGCCGTATATGCTGTAGCTTTTACCTTAATTGTTTTATGGACAGCTTTCGTTGTACTAGATGCTTTTTTAGCTGTTGTTGTTTTCTTTACCTTTAACACTTGCTTGGGTCTAATTGTATTGCTTTTTAGGTTATTCCAACTTTTAAGTTGACTAACTGTAATTTTATATTTTGTAGCGATTTTCCACAATGAATCGCCTGATTTTACTTGGTATGTACTCGCAGCCGATGAAACTCCGGAAAAACTAAATACTAAAAGTGTTGCCGTTATAATGGACATTAGTATTTTTTTCAAATGAATAGTCTCCTTTGTTTTTTAATGTAGACTTAGAATAACAGAAAAATATGACAGCATAGTTTCAATATATTGGTAATTATGTTACAAAATGATGTCGAAATGTGGGTTCTGTTACAAAAATTTCAACTGACTTGAAACTACTCTCTAAATCCTAGACACACTGATACTACTAAACTAAAAAGGACGTGTATCGGTAGGAAAAAAACAGTAGAATTCATATGGAAGCATAATCAGCCTGGCATTATTTTATTAACGGTTAGATGGTACATACGGTATAGCCTCAGTTTTCGTGATTTGGTGGAAATGATGAAGGAACAATTCGTATCCATGGCTCACACAACGATTATGCGTTAGGTACACCAATATGGACCTGAATTAGATGAAAGAGTACGACGTCATCTTAAACCAACAAATGACTTCTGGAGAGTCGATGAAACATATATCAAAGTAAAAGGTCAATGGATGTATCTATATCGTGCGGTCGATTCCGAAGGAAATACGATTGATTTTTCTCTCAGTAAAACAAGAGACAAAAAGGCTGCAAAGTGCTTCTTCAAGAAAGCTTTGTGGTCTTTTCATGTTTCAAAGCCTCGTGTCATAACAGTGGATAAAAATCCGACTTACCCTATAGCAGTGGAAGAATTGAGAAAAGAAAAAAACATGCCATCAGGCATGAAACTCAGACAAAAGAAGTATTTAAATAATATCGTAGAACAGGATCATCGTTTTATCAAGAAGCGTGTTCGTTCTATGTTAGGGTTCCAATCTTTTCGTACAGCTACTTACATACTAAGTGGTATAGAAGCGATGCATATGATTAAAAAGAAGCAGGTTCATCAAGGGGTGAAGTCTGCCCAAAATGAAGTGGAATTCATACATAGACTGTTTAGGATAACCACCTAAGAGGTTATCTGAAAGTGGACTTACAACTTTTTCTATTTGTCTTGGTATTTGCACCAGAACCGTTTGTCTTTTTAAAGATTAAATTTATTCAATTCTTGTCCTTTTTACGTTAAAATAATAATAGATTTTGTCGAAAAACGTTAAGAAGGAGTAGGATAACAACTTGTGAAGAAACTACTAAAATTTTTTCTGTTATTCCTCTTAGCATTTGTCGCCTATCAATCTTTCTTATTCATTAAGGGATATCCTGGCTCATCAGACCAGGTTGAATACGAAGCAAATGCAAAGACTTTACCAACTGAACTGCACCCAATTCTAGCTGAGAAAGTAGAGATTTTAAAAGAAAAAGCAACAGAAAAAGGGATTACAATCCTGATCACAGATGATTACCGCTCGTTTGAGGAACAAGATAAACTTTATGACAAGGGAAGAAAGACTCCCGGAAAAGTAGTTACTTATATGAAGGGAGGCGAATCCTATCACAACTATGGCCTTGCAGTCGATTTTGCCCTTCAGCTCGAGAATGGTAATGTGATCTGGGATACTGAATATGATGGAAACCGAAATGGTCAATCAGACTGGTTTGAGGTTGCAGAAATTGCAAAAGAGCTGGGCTTTCAATGGGGAGGAGACTGGCGCGGCTTTAAAGACTATCCCCACCTCCAGATGGATTTTAGCTTAACCATTAACGATCTGCAAAAAGGAAAACATCCGAAATACCCAAGCTAAAATCCGAGTGCACTAAAAAACCTTCGGTTTTTAAAGAATCTTAATAGCAATATCAAAAAAAGACGACTTTAAAGTGTTTTGTAACAACAAAGTTCTTTGTAATGAACAAAAAAGATGTTTACTGGACAAAATTGTTCTTCTTTTTAACAATCGAACCATTTTTTAATTGAACAAGCAGCTAAAAGGATCTTCCAAACGAAGATCCTTTTTTCATACCGATAACCTCGCTTATGTGAACTAGATTGGTATAGAGTATTCATTTAAAACTTTGGGTCTTGTTAAACTAAGATAATTTTTTTAAAAAAAATTCAAAAACACAACTTTTGATTTGTTATTACGTCTAAGTATTGAACATTAAGAAAAGGAGGGGAGATTTTATTGTCAGAGTACAGAAAAGAAGAAATTGCAGATTGGTATGACCAACATAGTAAATCGATTTTAACCTTTATTTTATTGATGGTTAAGGACTATCAACAAGCAGAAGATTTAACCCACGATACGTTTGTTAAAGCATATTTATATTATGATTCATTTAAAAATCACTCAAGTGAAAAAACATGGTTATTTAGTATTGCTCACAATCTAACGGTGGATTTTTTAAGAAAGCGCAAGCCAAGCATATTCTTTAAAGAATTTTTTCTTTCACAAAAAGACAATAATCTATTGCCTGAAGAGATTATTAAAATTAAAGAGAACTCATATGAATTTTATAAAGCGTTAGGTGAAATCAAAGATACATATAGAAAAGTGATAGTTTTAAGAAAAATCAAGGGTTTTTCTATAGAGGATACCGCAAAGATTTTGAGTTGGTCTGAAAGTAAGGTTAAATCAACGCTTTTTAGGGCGATACCAGTTCTAAAAAAACAATTAATAAAGGAGGGATTTTTAAATGAAGAAGCAATACGAAGATACTGAGTTTGATAATCCCTTAAAAAAGCTA
>NZ_JBALMU010000194.1:0-7103 GCF_036962285.1 Bacillus sp. JJ634 | reverse complement strand
TCATTCTAAACAATAATTATTTAAAAAAATGTCGATTCTTCTCCCGAGATACACATTTTTAAACGACAAATTTTTCGTTCTGTCAATTAGAGCCAAATAAAAAATGGACAGGAATACTCAAATTCCCATCCACTTTCTTCTATGTTTTTCTTATTCTTCTCTTTTATAATTTCTTCAATAAATGATAGAACGATTACATAAATGGATTAACTAGCCAACTTTCTATTTTTTTCTTTTTCAGCAGCCTGGTTTGCTTTCATCTTGCGAATACCAAAGAAAATAGCTACTCCCCATCCCAAAAATAGAAAACCATAAATAACAGGATAGTATATTTCATCTGTTACCCATGTGCCTAAAATTGTGCGTGCATTTACTATAATAATAAAACCTCCAACTAAAATTCCCATTAGTTGAGCTGGAACCATTCGAACGAGCCATGCCGCAATCGGTGCAGCAACAATTCCTCCTATCATCAGCGCTCCGACCCAAAGCCAATTCACGACTTCCCATCCTAAAGAAATGATAAAACCGACAGTCGCAGAAATAGCGATAGCAAACTCGCTCGTATCTACTGTTCCAACTACTTTACGCGCTGTCATTCCTTTTTTGGATAAAAGAACAGGTGTTGCAATCGGTCCCCATCCGCCGCCTCCTGTTGCATCCGCAAAGCCGGCAATTAAACCTAATGGTATAGATTGCTTCACTGATAATGGTTTTGATTCCTTTTCTTCACTAGACTGAAATTTAAACAGAAAACGAAAAATAACATAGAAACCAAGCAATAAAAGGAATGCCGAAACGTAAGGCTTAACGACATCGCCAGGTAAATTACTTAAGAAGCACGCACCAGTGAAAGCCCCAATTGATCCTGGAATAATCAGACGATATACCAATTGTTTATCCACGTTTCCAAATTTGATATGAGATACTCCCGAAGCAGCCGTTGTTACGACTTCAGAAAGATGGACGGAAGCAGAAGCTACTGCTGGTGCAATACCAAATGCTAATAGAAGAGACGATGATGTAACGCCATATGCCATCCCCAAGGCTCCGTCAATTAGTTGTGCTAAAAAACCTACAAATGCCAAAACAATTAGCTTTTTCATATTTTTCCTCCTGGTGCCTTTTATTTGATTATGTATTATCTGAAAATACAGAATTTTATTTTTTTGAAAAAACTCCTACTCTAAGCAGTTAAGAGTAGGAGCCTTCAGTTTGTCTGATCAGCTGCCTCATTTTCTTTTTCATAACAGGTATTCAACTAGAATTTTTTTGAAATATAAATAAATTTTATATTATTGATAATAACCGTACTTTTCCTACCTGTCAACTACAGTTTAGTTTTTTCTTTCCTTGTATTTGATATAAACTAGATTTTAGATTGTACCTTTGAAATAACGTTTAATTGAGTTCACACTATAAGCTTTGATAAAAGAGTAAATAAAAAAGCGTGTTTTGAAATAAAGATAGCTCAAAACACGCTTTTAATATATTCAAGTAAATCTATAGTGACAGGTACCTAGGGCTGTCTCTGATTGAAGGGAGGTATTTAAGATATCTAAAGTTTTTAGCCCGTCATTGAAATTTGTCGGAAGAGAGGTCTTGGGAATTATGCTTGCTCCTATACCCGATGCAACTAAAGAAAGCAGGATGTTTACATCCATACATTCACATAGAATGTTAGGCTAAATTTCAAACCGTCTGCATTCTTCAATGATAGAGAACTCCTTAATTTCAGTGAAAAACTCCCTTCTGCATAATTTCTCGAAAAATGTTTGTTAAAATAAGGGATTATATAATGAAAGGAGATTTTTATGTACGACTTCCTAAATAAAATTAGCCAATTTTTCTCTGATCCAGTATTACAATTGATGAATAGTTCCTTAGCCATTCCAGTTATAGGAGCCTTTCTATTAGGAATCCTTGGTTCATTAGCACCTTGTCAGATTACTGGAAACTTTACTGCAGTTACCTATTTTGGAAACAAAGCCATAGGAAGAAAAACACCTTGGATGGAGGTTTCTTTATTCATTCTAGGAAAAATATTAGTTTATTCTATCTTTGGAATATTAATTTGGTTTTTAGGAAAAGAAATTCAATCTACTCTAACTACATATTTCGCGTATTTTCGAAAAAGTATAGGATTGATTAATATTTTAGTGGGTCTTTTTCTATTAGGTTATTTAAAATTCGTTTGGCCTTCACGTTTTTTCATCTGGAACGGGTTTAAAAGCTCAGGAGGAAAATTTGGAGCCCTTTTATTAGGTATCAGCTATTCAATAGCATTTTGTCCAACCATGTTTGTTATTTTTTTTGCGAAACTTATGCCTATGGTATTATCGACTACATATGGTTTTACATTGACCCTTATGTTTAGTATTGGAACTGCTTTGCCCCTTCTTATCATTCTATTATTAATATGGACCTTTGACGGAGAAGGATCTTTAATAAAAAAAGGGAAAAAGTTTGGCAACATTGTTCAAAAGTTAGCAGGAGTAGTGATTATTATTATAGGTCTGTTCGATATTCTAACCTATTGGTAAAACATAATAAAAAGCATCAAGGCTAGCCCTCTTTTACCAAAGAATTGGCCCTGCTACCCATATTAAGTATGATTTTATGACCATATCAATATGTTTTTGCTCCTAAATACCTTTTAGACCAATAGCTATTATTCACAGAAGAAATACCCACACCTTTTGATGAGGAACTATGAATAAATTGATTGTTTCCTATGTATATACCCGCATGAGAAGCTCCAGGTTTATAGGTTTCAAAAAACACGAGGTCCCCAATTTTCTGTGAAGAGACCTTTGTTCCCGACCTCAAATGGGTATACTTTTTCGAAAAAGAAGTACTTAAAAAGCACCCTTAAAATCTATTCAACATCATAGCCTTGGTCATTAATTGTTTCCTTTATTTTTTCATTAACTTTTGTATGGTTACTAATAACTCATCAATAATTTCTGAATCTCCCTTATTAAGTCGTGGACTACACAGTTTTTCAGATGTCGTTCTAATAAAATCTTGGCTACACCGTTTAAGGTACTTTGAGCGGCTGCAATCTGTGTGACAACATCGTCACAGTAAGTATTCTTCTCAATTAAACCTTTAATTCCGCGAATTCGGCCTTCCATACGATTTAAATGTATTGTGAAAATATCCCTTATATTAAATCATTCAGTAAAAAGAGCTTATCCATGTAAGGAATAAGCTCTCTTGAGATTAAAAATATATTCATTTAGTTTAAACATTATTTAGCTGGTGATAATTCACTTTCTGTTACCCATTGATGATTTTTCACTTCTGCTCCACCGGTAGTTGGAGTGAAATCAACCATATATATAGTCGTTTCTTCGGCTGAATCAATTTCAGCGGTTGCACCATCCATACCTTCCATATGATCTGCATTGATTGTAACTTCTGTTCCTGGCTCTAATGGGGATTTATCGACATTTTGTAACTCTTCATGAATCACCCATTTATGGTTTTCTACTCTTTCCCCACCAGTTGCTGGCGTATATGAAACAGTGTAAACCGTAGTGTCATACGCCCCTACAATTGTTGCTTTAGCACCCTTCATACCTGGCATGTGACTTTCTTGAATAATGGC
Organism: Bacillus sp. JJ634; assembly: GCF_036962285.1. Classification (NCBI taxonomy): domain Bacteria; kingdom Bacillati; phylum Bacillota; class Bacilli; order Caryophanales; family Bacillaceae; genus Bacillus; species Bacillus sp. JJ634. The sequence continues at coordinate 3,490 of NZ_JBALMU010000194.1, read as the reverse complement.
TTGACTGCCAACTTCATAAGTTGGATTTTCTGCTACTTTTAAACCTTCAGGAACTTCACCTGAGCCAGACATGTTCATCTTACTATGATCCATGCCCTCCATGTTTTCTGTGTTCTCTGTACCTTCTGCATTTCCTTTATCTTCGTTTTGCGTATCCTCTGTGTTTTCGTCATTAGCATTCCCGCAGGCACCCAGTACTAAGGAAATGGCTGCAAATAAAGATAAAATGATGGACATTTTCATTCTTTTTTTTTGCATAGACATAAATCCTCCTTTAACATTTTCCAATATCATACCAAAAGAATATGCAGAAATTATGGAGTAAGCTCGAGAAAGGGAAAAAGAATTCTTTACTCCATTTCCCCATTTGATAAGATTTTATTCCACTTTGCCTCCTGGCCTTCACTAACATAAACATCATTCTTTGTGGTTACCATCATCATTTCATCCTCAGTTAAGGGATTGACCTCTAAATAAATAGGGATGTTTTCGTTATTCAAAGAAGGAGCTGCTAGGATAGTACCCTGATTGTTACTCAAATTTGTTTCATGAAGGCTTACTTTATTATCTTCAACCATGGAATGAATTATGGAATCGTTTTTAAAGGTTAATGAGGTTACCACTCCTTTAGTTGGGATAAGGGAAAAATCCTTGCCATAATTTTCAGATAAAAATATTCCTTCTTCTCCATAAATTGCAATGATATTATCCTTTGATGGATGAACATCAAAGCCCCTAATGGAAGAAGCAAGCATCCCGTTTAGCTCTAGTTGTGTCCAGTCTTTCCCCTTATTTTTGGAGTAAAAAAAGCCTGTTCCTATTTTGGGATTTTGTACTTCATTATACACATAAACAGTTCCAGTCTCATAACTGGCTCCTAAGTAATGAAAATCCACCTCTCCGTAGAAAGCGAGTTTGTCCAGATTTTCCCCTTTATCAGTACTTTTGACCAGCCCTAGAGGATTTTTCAAATCTGATCCCTTTTCAGGATGCCCACTTGAATAAAATCCGTCTTTGATCGTTTGAAACCCCATGTAGTCATGGTTGTTCCGTGTGGTTTTGTACCAGACTTCGTCTCGATATTCAAATGGCCCGCCATGTGTTGCTATAACTGGGGTTCCTTCTTCACCCCAGTATCCTGCTCCATGGATATGTTCAATTTTTTCATTCTCTGCTTTTACAAAATACTGCTTTGACTCATCATTTGAGCATGCAGCTAAAAGTAACGGCAGAGATATGAGAGAAAATAAGCCCCATTTAAAAAGTTTCAATATTCATCCTCTCCTGTCTTAATGTATTTTTTAAATTAAAGAAATAGTTATTCCTTAGTTACCCACTTATACCCTACCCCCCAAACAGTTGAAAGGTACTGATCAATAGGAAAGTTTGCTTGTCTGAGTTTATCACGAATATTTCGGACATGAGAATCAATGGTCCTGTCTTCGGTAAAGGCCTTATTCCCCCAGATAATCTCCAGTAAATGTGCCCGCGAAAAGACTTTATTTGGATTTTTCAATAATAATCCGAGTAAGGAAAACTCTTTTGGAGTGAGTTGAATCCGCTGTTCTTCATATGTCAATTCAAAAGATTCCTCGTCCCACCGCAATCCCTTGAAATAAACGGCCATCGTGTCTTCATTATCCATTCTCCTGAAGAGGGCATCTATTCGGGCCATTAATTCCTCTTCATCAAATGGTTTTGTTACATAATCGTCCGCACCTAATTTTAAGCCCTTAACTACATCTGATTTTTCATTTCTAGCCGTCAGCATAATAATGGGGATATTGGAGAATTCTCTTATGCGACTGCATGTACTCCACCCATCCAAATTTGGCATCATTACATCTAATAAAATTAAATCTGCATAGGAATGTTTCATATAGTCCACGGCTTCTTGACCCGATTTTAATTGGATACAATGATAAGTGGGTGATAAGTATATATTTAATAAATCAAGCATCCTTGCTTCATCATCTACAAGCAATAAGGTTTTCATTCTATCATCTCCTCTACTGTAATTAAGAAGGCTGTTCCCTTACCTGGTTCACTTTTCACCTCAATGTGACCCCCATGGGCTTCAATAAGTTCCTTGACAATGGATAAACCTAAACCTGTGCCTCCGGTACCTCTCGACCGGGACTTATCTACTCTATAAAAGCGCTCAAATATAAAAGGAAGATCCTCTTCAGGTATCCCATCTCCCTCATCCTTTATTTCCATCAATACCTTCCCCTTTTCCCTCCTTACAAAAATACATGTTTTGGTATGAGATTCAGAATACTTGATAGCATTATCTAGCAAGTTAAAAAGCACTTGTTCAAATCTCATAGGATCAATCATGATATGTACGTTTTTGTGACAGTATACTTTCAAATCCATCCCTTTTTCCTTGAACGCAGGAAGTATCTTTTCATAGATAGATAATAAAAAAGAACAAAGCTCGACTTTCATAAAATTAATAACAAAGGTGTTCCTGTCTAATTTAGCTAAATCAAATAAATCCTTTATCATATCAGACAATTTTTCAGATTCTTCATAAATAATACCAAGATACTGATTTCGCTCTGTTTGGTCTAACTCTTTGCGTCTCGACACATCCGCATAACCTTTGATATAGGTAAGGGGAGTTCTTAATTCATGAGAGATGCTGGCCAAAAACTCATTTCTTTCTTCTTTTAAGTGTTGTAATTCTTTGGCAAGAATTTTTATCGCACGGGATAACTCTCCTAGCTCATCATTACCCATGTCTGGCAGATTGACCGAGAAGTCTCCCTTACTAAGCTTCTCGGTCTCCCGTTTCATCCGGATAAGAGGCGTCGTCAAGGCTTTGGATAAAAATAGAATCGTTATCACCATTAAGGAAAGAATCATGATGGCACCCACAATAAAATGATGGTTCAATCGTGAAATTAAACTTTGAATCTGATCCGTACTCCGGAACATGTACACATACCCTTCTTGATGTTGGTTAATTGTAAAAGGAGTAACCGTGGAAATGTATTTTTCGCTTTTCCACCTATTTTCCAATATCACTCCATCACGTGGTACCTGCTCTATTTCTTTGGTTATAATAGTTTGCTCTTCCTTATCTAATTTCGAGGATGTAATAATAATGTTTTGATTTTGGTCCGTGATAATGACTTCTGTATCAGCTTTTGATTCCATTACAGCAATATGATGCAAAGTCTCTTCCTTATAGGAATTTTCAAGCACGTCTCTATGACTATTACCTCTTGCCTGTAGTGCATTTAATTCTTCTTCTATTCTAGAATCTACAATACTTGTATGTAAAAAAAAGAATAAGCACACTTCAAGAATAAGCATAGCACCTAAAAACCAGAGGCCGAATTTTAGGGATAATTTATTCAAGATAATCACCGCTTTTCCGAAGTACTGTCACCATCATAATGGAAAATTATCAAAAAAATGTGCAGTTTTTTAAGTTAATTTTAAAATACTCTTTGATGAGAACATCATTACTCAACAGTAT
>NZ_JBALMU010000193.1:0-3543 GCF_036962285.1 Bacillus sp. JJ634 | reverse complement strand
AACCAATACAGTGCCTAATAAACTTCGAGAAAAAATCGCGACAAGAAATGTGGGTAACGCAGCTAGTAAAGATAACAGATTATCCGATATAGAAAATTGATTGTTTGATAATAGAAGTTCTTGCGCAAGCAGAGCAGCCATAACTGCTACAGGTATATGCTTCAACCAATTAATGCCCCATTCTGGAATTTGAATACGACTTAGCAATACTAACGGTACAACTCTTGGAATAAAGGTAACAATAGCTGAGCCAACAATGACTAATAAAATATACATGTTTACTTCCATCGCTCAATCACCATCCCAATTGTAGCCGCCGCGATTGTTGCTATAATCACACCCGCACTTCCTGGAAAAAGAAAGCTAGAAATAACCACAATCAAAACGGCACTTAAAGCAACTATAATATCAACAAAGTATTTTTTGTGACTCATAATTTGTAAAATAAGGAGCCCAATAAACATCGCTGGCAAAGCAAAATCCAATCCATATTTCTCCGGTGTTGGAATCCACTGTCCAAAAAATCCACCTGCTATATTAGCAAGAACCCAATTTAGATAAGCTGTAATGTTTAATCCTAACATCCATTTATAATTTAGCTGTTTTTTATGCTGCGCATGATTAATCGCAACACCAAATGTTTCATCTGTTAGCAAAGCGCCTGTTAGTATGTTTTGCCCTATTGTTTGCTGACGAAAATAAGGAGCAATTGCTGCACTTAATAATAAATGCCGACTATTTACAAAGAAAATGGTAAATACAATAGCTGATATAGGATGAGCAGCTGCAATCATCCCAGCTGCAATAAACTGACCAGATCCAGCATATAAAATTAAAGATATAAGGGCAATTTCAGAAATACTTAAACCCGCTGTCTTTTCAACAACTCCCGCCGCAAAACCGATGCTCAAATAACCTAATAAAGTAGGCACACAATCTTTAACACCTTGCCAAAAACTATCTTCTTCCTCGTAATATAATGCACTTTCGTTCATGTATTTCCCCTCCGCTGATGACCGAAAAGCTTTCTGCTGTAATGTGTAGTAGTGGAACTTCCATAAGTCAATGATTATCTCCTTTGCTCCATAAGCAATCTCGTTAACCTCTGATAAATCTCCACAATCTCCTCCATCTTCATTCTGACAAGCCCGCTTGATGATGGAGCAACAAAATCAATCGTCCCAGAAACCATTGGCTGTGCCTGAACACCCCAGGTCACATTTCGCTTATTTGCATATTGTTGATAAACACCTTTTCCTACAAAACAAACAACTTTCGGTTGATACTTTATAATCTTTTGTTTTAATTGTTCTCTTCCTTCTATGTATTCAGCTTTTGTAATTTCATCGGCACTTTTTGTCGGCCTAGCAACAATATTTGTAAATCCGAAACCTAAACTCAATAATGTATAATCTTCATTAGAACTATACTTTCTCGGTGTAATGCCCGCTTCAAAAAGAATACGCCAAAATCGATTATTAGGATTGGCATAGTGGTGTCCTGTTTCCGCAGAACGAAGGCTTGGATTGAAGCCGACAAATAAAATATCTAGGTTATTCTTTAGATGGTCTGAGAGTTCCTTCATCGACATGCCTCATTTCTATCGATTTAAAAAATTCTAGGAAGATGCTTCTGCTTAATTAAGCTACAAATTCTATTTTACATATTATAATAAATTTAATCACCTCTCCCTTAGAAAAATTTAACATTTCCTAGGAAATTATTTTTTGAAATATTACTATTATACACATAAAAAACAGCCATCCATTTTAGAATGACTGTTCAGTAAACGTTTTTTGTTATACAAAGATTGTGAGGAGCTTCTGCTTTTCTTGTTGTCTAGCTCCAGCACCTAGCTCTCTGTGAAAAAGATGCTTGCCTTCAAAGGCAAAGAACGCCTTTAGCGTCAATCCCTATTTCCTTTACGAGCTGACCGTTAATATTTTTTATATAAAAACCTAAAAACACACATGGTATACTAAAAAATACGTATGCCAAATAACCTTCTATCAGTCTTTATTTGGAAGGTTCTACTTTATTTGATGTAACATATTTTGTTTAGGCTATATCTCGGAAAGTTGTTTTGCTTTTTAATAAGGTAAAAATCCAATGTAAGAGTCTATTAACACAGCCTATCATAGCTACTTTAAAGGACTTTCCTTCATCGCGTTTCTTATCATATCTTTCTATCATTTTGAATAGACAAGCTCCCAATTTTATTTGAATCATTGAATTAAACAGGGAAGTTAATCAAATTCCTTGAACTTCGGTTTCCTCTTTTTCAATCCCCCACTCTCTTCAATTTCTATGCAATTTTTAAATTGCTGTTCAAGTTCTTTCTTATTTAAATCTTTACCGATAAACACTAATTCACTTACCTTCGTTTCATTCTCTTTCCATTTTCGATCGGGTCTTCCTGAGAAGAGCATGTGCAGACCCTGAAATACCAAGCGGTTTTCTATCCCTTCAATATAAAGAATTCCCTTATATCGTAATAAGTCTTCTCCTTTTTCTTGAATAAGCTGACTCATCCACTGATTCACTTTTTCAAGATTAAGGGGTCTATTTTCCCGAAAAGCAACGGACGATACCTTGTCATCGTGCTCATGGTGATGATGATCCTCTAAAAAATGTGGATCCACTTCAAGTTTATGGTTTATATCAAATGTATGGATCCCTAGTATATCTTTAAGCTCTACATTACAATTTTGCCCATATAATCGTTTAGCAGTAGGATTCATCTGTATGATTCTTCCTTCAAGCTCTTGTAAATTTTCCTCAGATATTAAATCTGTTTTATTTAAAATAATCACATCAGCGAAGGCAATTTGCTCTTGTGCTTCATCATGATAATCCAAATGCTTTGTGACATGCTTGCAATCTACTACAGTAATAATACTATCTACTTCAAATGTCTCAGATAGTAGTTCATCCATAAAAAAGGTCTGAGCAACAGGTGCGGGATCTGCAAGCCCTGTTGTTTCAATTAGGACCCGATCAAATTTCACCTTCCCTTCTTTCATTGAAAACAGAAGAGTTCGCAAAATACGTATCAAATCTCCACGAACAGTACAACAAATGCAGCCATTGTTCATTTCCAAAATTTCTTCATCAGAGTTTACAACCAATTGATTATCTATACCAACTTCACCATATTCATTGACAATAACAGCGATTTTTTGATTATGCTTTTCTGTCAAGATTCGATTTAAAAGCGTTGTTTTTCCAGCCCCCAAATAACCAGTTAGGATGGTCACAGGAATTTTATTTGGATTGATCATAACCATGGATTTCAATCCTCCATTTATAGTATTTTGGATACTTTATTTACTTTTGCTTTATTTTTACGAACGCCTGCTACAGTCCCCTCTGAACGTTCAAATTCTTCACCATTAAATGTATGGCTTATTTTCCCTGTACAATCTTTATTACTCAAAAGGGAATCAATTAATAAAGGAGAATCCTCGGGCTTCATATCCTTATACCAGGTTCCATTTGGATAAGCAATGACCACACATTTATCATGGCAGCGTCCATTACAAC
>NZ_JBALMU010000192.1:658-2538 GCF_036962285.1 Bacillus sp. JJ634 | reverse complement strand
TGATTCAGAAGGAAATACAATTGATTTTTATTTAAGCAAAACAAGAGATCATAAAGCTGCAAAGCGCTTTTTCAAGAAAGCTTTGCGGTCTTTTCATGTTTCAAAGCCCTGTGTTATCACAGTAGACAAGAACCCAGCCTATCCTATGGCGATTGAAGAGTTGAAGAAAGAGAAAAAGATGCCCGTAGGTATCCAAATAAGGCAGGTAAAATATCTTAATAACATTGTGGAGCAAGATCATCGTTTTATTAAAAAGAGAGTTCGTTCGATGTTAGGGTTGAAATATTTTCGTACAGCCCAATCTATCCTTAAGGGAATAGAGGTAATGCATATCATTAAAAAAGGACAACTTGCTTTACAGGACAAGTCTGTCCAAAGTCGAGTGAAGTTCATTCATCAACTATTTGGAATCCCTGCATAAGAACAGATTCCATTAGGAATCTATATATCTTTCACATAAATGCAGTCTTTGCACCAGAACCGTTAAGTTTGAGAGTTAAATTTATATATTCTATCGAGGTCATAATATATAAAAAAAATAACCCCTATTGGAATTATCTGTACGCGCCTTAGAGGATTCGAACCTCTGACCGACGGCTTAGAAGGCCGTTGCTCTATCCTGCTGAGCTAAAGGCGCATGATATACGTATATGGCGGAGAAGGAGGGATTTGAACCCTCGCGCCGGTTACCCGACCTACACCCTTAGCAGGGGCGCCTCTTCAGCCTCTTGAGTACTTCCCCACATAAAAAAATGGCTCCGCAGGTAGGATTCGAACCTACGACCGTTCGGTTAACAGCCGAATGCTCTACCACTGAGCTACTGCGGAACAAGAAAAAATATAAATGGTGGGCCTAAGTGGACTCGAACCACCGACCTCACGCTTATCAGGCGTGCGCTCTAACCAGCTGAGCTATAGGCCCATATTGGAGCGGGTGAAGGGAATCGAACCCTCATCATCAGCTTGGAAGGCTGAGGTTTTACCACTAAACTACACCCGCAAATAATTGATACCGGTGGCCGGGGTCGAACCGGCACTCCAAAAGGAACACGATTTTGAGTCGTGCGCGTCTGCCAATTCCGCCACACCGGCATGTTTATTAAGGCAGCACCCGGATTTGAACCGGGTGTTGCAGACCTCTGCCTTATCACTTGGCTATGCTGCCATTGACTGGGCTAGAAGGATTCGAACCTTCGCATGACGGAATCAAAATCCGCTGCCTTACCGCTTGGCTATAGCCCAATAATATCAATAAATGGGGCGGCTGATGGGAATCGAACCCACGAATGTCGGAACCACAATCCGATGCGTTAACCACTTCGCCACAGCCGCCATAATGGTGGAGGGGGGCAGATTCGAACTGCCGAACCCGAAGGAGCGGATTTACAGTCCGCCGCGTTTAGCCACTTCGCTACCCCTCCATAGAACTAAAGAATATAGAGTATAGAATATTCAGTTAACAATCATTAAATCAATGGCGGTCCGGACGGGACTCGAACCCGCGACCTCCTGCGTGACAGGCAGGCATTCTAACCAGCTGAACTACCGGACCATATTGCGGGGACAGGATTTGAACCTGCGACCTTCGGGTTATGAGCCCGACGAGCTACCGGACTGCTCCACCCCGCGACAATAAAAAGTATTAAAAATGGAGGAGGTAGAGGGATTCGAACCCCCGCGGGGTTTGACCCCCCTGTCGGTTTTCAAGACCGATCCCTTCAGCCGGACTTGGGTATACCTCCGTATAGGAAAACCTTAATAAATTAGTAGCGGCGGAGGGGATCGAACCCCCGACCTCACGGGTATGAACCGTACGCTCTAGCCAGCTGAGCTACACCGCCAAACTTAAGGATATAATTTGAATAATCATGGTGGAGCCT
>NZ_JBALMU010000192.1:0-473 GCF_036962285.1 Bacillus sp. JJ634 | reverse complement strand
GCTGAGCTACTTCCCGTAAATATGGCGCGCCCGAAAGGAGTCGAACCCATAACCTTCTGATCCGTAGTCAGACGCTCTATCCAATTGAGCTACGGGCGCATATTAAGTGGTGCCGAGGACCGGAATCGAACCGGTACGGTAGTCACCTACCGCAGGATTTTAAGTCCTGTGCGTCTGCCAGTTCCGCCACCCCGGCACTTTATTAAAATGGAGCGGAAGACGGGATTCGAACCCGCGACCCCAACCTTGGCAAGGTTGTATTCTACCACTGAACTACTTCCGCGAATAATGCGGGTGAAGGGAGTCGAACCCCCACGCCTTGCGGCGCCAGATCCTAAGTCTGGTGCGTCTGCCAATTCCGCCACACCCGCAATATGGTGAGTCATGCAGGATTCGAACCTGCGACCCTCTGATTAAAAGTCAGATGCTCTACCAACTGAGCTAATGACTCGTCCAAATGGTGGAGGATGACG
>NZ_JBALMU010000191.1:3789-3985 GCF_036962285.1 Bacillus sp. JJ634 | reverse complement strand
GAGCTACGGGCGCATATTTACTAAATGATAATTATTGGTGCGGCCGAGAGGACTTGAACCTCCACGGGGTTGCCCCCACTAGGCCCTCAACCTAGCGCGTCTGCCATTCCGCCACGACCGCAAAAGCAGATTCTTATTATATCATTTATAATTATTTAAATCAAGTGTTTTTTTGAAGTGCGGGTGAAGGGAGTCG
>NZ_JBALMU010000191.1:0-3660 GCF_036962285.1 Bacillus sp. JJ634 | reverse complement strand
AAAATGGCTGGGCTAGAAGGATTCGAACCTTCGCATGACGGAATCAAAATCCGCTGCCTTACCGCTTGGCTATAGCCCAATGACCTTTTTATTATTATCTTAAAATAACTTTATATACTTAAAAAAATAATGGCGGTCCGGACGGGACTCGAACCCGCGACCTCCTGCGTGACAGGCAGGCATTCTAACCAACTGAACTACCGGACCAAACTTCTATAAAAGTGACCCCTACGGGATTCGAACCCGTGTTACCGCCGTGAAAGGGCGGTGTCTTAACCGCTTGACCAAGGGGCCTTGATAGATTATATAAATGGCGGAGAAGGAGGGATTTGAACCCTCGCGCCGGTTACCCGACCTACACCCTTAGCAGGGGCGCCTCTTCAGCCTCTTGAGTACTTCCCCAAAAATGGCTCCGCAGGTAGGATTCGAACCTACGACCGCTCGGTTAACAGCCGAGTGCTCTACCACTGAGCTACTGCGGAACAATATAAACCAAGTTCTTTCACAATTCATTTCCAAGAACTCTATTTTGTCTCAAATAACAAGCTGTTATCTTGTCGACTCTTTAGAGTATACACACTTTTCTAGGCAAAGTCAACAATTCTTTTAAAAACTCTTTCTTCCCTTTAAATTTCTCGTACTAAAGATAACACTCCCTTACATTTCCCACATACAAAACGATTAATATTTACACGCCTTTTTCTCATATACTGTTGATGACAGGCTTTACAACTGTATTCATATATTTTTGTCTTATGTCTTTTGTTATTAACAGCTAACGGTTTACAAAACCTTGGAGCACCCACTTTTTTTAATAGATGTTTAAAATCCGCATCTTTATGCTGATAGCCTTTCTTCTCTAGGTGTAAATGGTAATGACATAACTCATGTTTCACAATCCCAATCAACTCTTCCATCCCTTGCTCCTCATAATACTTCTTATTAATTTCTATATTATGACACGTAAGCAGATATCTCCCTCCCGTTGTGCGAAGACGCGGATTAAAATAGGCACGATGTTCAAATGTTTTTTGAAAATCGGAAAGTGAAATGGCTTCAACGAGTGTTTGAAGTTGTTCGTCATTCATACTTTTTTTCCTCTCAATCGTAACTTGACAACCTATTATAGCATATACTGGTGAAAAAATAGGAGACACCAAGGGGAGGAAACCCTATGATGCCTAAATGGTTTCAAAATCAAATGCGCAGAGCCTTTTTTGAGAAAGATTCTTCACAAATTAAAATGCTAAATCGATATTGGTTTCTGTATCAGAGAAATGACAGCCTTCGCTCATAGTTCTCCAATGATAAAGAAAACACCTTCACCCTGAAGATGTTTTCAAAAAAAATTAACCTTGATCTTTTGGTTGCAGCATCGTTAGAGCCACTCGTTGTTTTTGAACATCAACTTGATCGACCCAAACCGTTACAACATCTCCAACCGCTACGATATCTAGAGGATGTTTAACAAAACGATTGCTTAGTTTCGAAATATGCACAAGCCCATCCTGTTTCACACCGATATCAATGAAGGCACCGAAATCAACTACATTTCGTACCGTACCTTGTAACTCCATCCCCACTTGTAAATCTTCTATTTTCAACACATCCTGCTTCAAAAGCGGCTTCGCTAAATTATCACGTGGATCTCGTCCGGGTTTCATTAAGTCATCAATAATATCTTTTAACGTCATCTCACCAACTTCTAACTCTTCTGCTAATAAGGCCAAATCTAGGTTTTTCAGCGCCTCATTTAACGCTTCACTACCTAATTCTGCTGAAGTAAACCCTATTTTCTTTAACAACTTATTAACGGCGCTATAATTCTCTGGATGAATAGCAGTTTGATCGAGTGGTTCACTCCCATTCAAAATTCGCAAAAATCCGATACATTGTTCATACGTTTTCGCTCCGAGTCGAGGGATGTTTTTCAATTCTTTTCGACTCGCAAACTTCCCTTCCTCTTCTCTTTTCTTAACAATGTTCTGAGCGACTGTTTTTGATAAGCCTGCTACATACTGCAACAGTGAAGAAGAAGCCGTATTAACATTCACGCCTACCTGATTCACAGCCGTTTCTACAACAAAAGAAAGCGACTCTGAAAGTTTTTTCTGTGAAACATCATGCTGGTATTGACCGACACCAACAGACTGCGGATCAATTTTCACCAATTCTGCAAGCGGGTCTTGAAGTCTTCTGCCAATCGAAACCGCACTTCTCTCTTCCACTTGGAGATTCGGGAATTCTTCACGAGCAATGTCAGATGCAGAATAAACGCTCGCTCCTGCCTCATTTACAATAATATAAGAAAGACTGCCTTCGACTTCTTTTAAAATATCTGCAATAAACTGTTCTGTTTCCCTTGAGGCCGTTCCATTTCCGATTGCAACAATTTCTACTGCAAATCTTTGCAAGATAGCTATTGTTTTTTCCCTTGCTTCTGCTCGCTTCGAAACAGGCGGATGTGGGTAAATAACACTAATCTCTAATACTTTCCCTGTTTCATCAATCACAGCTAACTTACAGCCTGTCCGATATGCAGGATCGACCGCTAATACAACCTTCCCCTTTAATGGCGGCTGCAATAATAAATTCCTTAAGTTTTCTGAGAAAATATGAATGGCTTGATCTTCCGCCTTCTCCGTTAATTCTTTACGAATTTCCCGTTCAACAGATGGCATAATAAGGCGTTTGAAACTATCCTCAATAGATTCCATCAATATAGCAGCTGACTCTGTATGCGGTTTCGTAATTACGTTACGCTCAATGTATTGAATAATAGAATCCGTTACAGGATGCACAGAGATTCGTAACACATCTTCTTTTTCACCACGATTAAGCGCTAATACGCGATGCGGGACAATTTTTTGGACGGGCTCTTCATATTCATAATACATCTCAAAAATCTTCTTTTCGTCTTTTTCTTCATTTTTCACAGTTGAAACGATTTTTCCTGTTTTAAAGATGGATGAACGAATCCATTTACGCAGCTCGGCATCATCAGAAATTTGTTCTGCAATGATATCCTTTGCTCCCGAAATCGCCTCCTCGACAGATCGCACTTCTCTTTCTTCTGAAAGAAACTCAACTGCCTTTTCTTCAACAGCTGGATTAGAATGACAAGCTAACAACCAATCAGCAAGCGGCTCTAATCCTTTTTCCTTAGCAACGGTTGCTTTTGTTCTTCTTTTTTGTTTATACGGACGATACACGTCCTCTACTTCTTGCAGCTTGCTCGCCTTTTCAATCTGCTGTTTTAACTCTGGCGTTAACTTTCCCTGCTCTTCAATTAAACGAATAACTTCTTCTTTTCGCTGATTTAAATTTTCCAAATAGTTCCACCGTTCCATAATTGAACGAATTTGCACTTCATCAAGTGCCCCCGTCATCTCTTTCCGATATCGAGCAATAAACGGAACCGTATTTCCCTCTTCAAGCATATTGATAACATTTTGCACTTGATGACTTTTCAAAGTTAATTCTACAGCTATTTGCTTCACTAATTCATTTTGTATCATCAATGTTCTTCCCCCAAGCTTTTACATTCTTATATACAGTCTAGCAAATATAGCCATACGTTGCGAACCTCACTATCTAGAAGAACATTTTTATAAAGTGAAACTTCCATCAGTGGGAGACTTTATCCCCACTGATGGTTAG
>NZ_JBALMU010000190.1:2507-3382 GCF_036962285.1 Bacillus sp. JJ634 | reverse complement strand
AATTTAGAGCTTGTTGATGAATTTAGATTATCTATTCACCCTGTTATTTTGGGAGAAGGAAAACCGTTGTTTATTGATATAAAACAGAGGATAAATTTAAAAATGGTTAATACAAGAACGTTCTCTCCTGGTGTTGTGCAAATAATCTATCATTGGAATGATAATTAATAATATCGTTTACTCCAAAGATATATTGTCATAAATATTATAAGCTAATACTCGACAGTAGTTGTCGCTTATTCAACTATTGGCAGATATAAGGAATAGGGAACCCATAAATAATGGGTTTCCCTTAATATTACGGAATTTTTAACAGAGCCTATTATTTTTTTAAAAGCCCTGTAGAGGTTTTAACCCTCCACAGAACCATATGAGTTTGTTCATAAATCTACACTAACTAAAGTCAAGGGCAGATACAATCGAATTGAACAGCGATATAGATTGATTTACTTATTTTGTTCCCATTCATACACTTCTATCCAATGATGTATCGCGACAATTACTTCTTTTAATGCTATACCACTAGGAGTTAGTGTATACTCCACTTTTTTTATAGAGGAATCAAGATAATGCTTGTTTACGATATTAGCGTTAACTAATTCATTTAGTCGTTTGGTTAAAAGCCGATCTGAAATCCCTGGAACCGCTGAAAGAATTTCATGATATCGCTTCGGTCCAGACATTAAAGTATAAATGATGATCCCCATCCACTTTCTTCCGATAAATTCTATCGTACTATGGTAGTTACTACAAACATCCACTTTAGTTTCACAGTTAGACTTCTTCAATACGCTCCCCCATTTAATCTTCATTTATCTATTTTTATCTTATCATATATGTATATTTATTGACGCGGAAAACTTACTAATGGTAAG
>NZ_JBALMU010000190.1:0-2464 GCF_036962285.1 Bacillus sp. JJ634 | reverse complement strand
AAACTTACTAATGGTAAGTTTTAATAAAGGAGGAATATCGGTGACTACAACAATTGATTCAAATATATATTCAATCATGAAAGCTAGAAAGTCTGTCCGCGTATATGATCCAACATTCAGTATTCCAAAAGAAGAAATTGAAGAAATGATTCAGATGGCAACATCCGCTCCATCTTCTAGTAATCTTCAACCTTGGCGCTTTCTTGTAATTCAAGATCAAGAAGTAAAAAAAGAATTAAGAACCATTGCGAATAATCAAGAACAAGTAGAAACAAGTTCTGCTGTTATCGCTGTATTAGGTGACCACGAAATGTATCAAAAAGTAGAGCAAATTTATAACCAAAACTTTGCTGAAGGTCATATGAACGAAGCAATCACAAAGCAAATGATTGATAGTACTCGACGTGTATATCCACAAATCTCAACAGAAGCTAGAAAAAATATTGCTTCTTTTGATGCAGGACTCATTTCTATGCAATTCATGTTACTTGCTAAAGAAAAAGGCTATGATACTGTTACAATGGGTGGATTCGATAAGGTGAAATTCGCTGAAAGATTTGAGTTGCCAGAAGGAACTTTTCCTATTGTTTTAATAGCACTTGGAAAAGCTGCTGCCCCAGCATACGGCTCTTCTCGTCTTCCGCTAAGCGATATCGTACGTTTTATTTGATAGGATGAATAAAAAATCAGAGCATGCTTTGAAGAGAAGATTCATCAAACTATGCTCTGATTTTCTTTAAAAATTCATCCTAGATTGTCCACCATCTACATTTATACTAGCTCCGACAATCCAAGAAGCTTTATCAGAGGCTAGAAAAGTAACAACATTGGCTATTTCTTCAGGAGTGCCAAAACGACCGGCAGGAATTTCACGCTGAATAAATTCTTTCATTTGCTGAGGATTCTCTTCGATTCGCTTTTTCCAATTTCCTGTTTCGTGAAGAATACTTCCTGGAGCAATGCTATTTACACGAATTCCATAAGGGATTACCTCATCAGCAAACGATTTAGTAAAGCTAATCAAAGCCGATTTGGCATTATTATAGGTCACTTTTCCGCCGCTCTCTCTTCCAAATATAGATGTAATGTTAATAATTGACCCGCTGCGAGATGTTTTCATATGCTCAGTCGCTAATTTACTTAAATGAACGGCGGAAAAATAATTTAGCTCTAGCGCCTCATAAAATACATCCATCTCTGTATCTATGGCTTTGCCCCCATTACTGCCACCTGCATTATTAATAAGAACATCTATTGTTCCGTTTTGTTTAATAAAAGATTGCATGAGCTTTTCTCGTTCATCTGCTTTTAAAATATCCGCTTGAAAAATGGATACGTTGCCGCCAAACTCTTCTTTTGTCTTTTGTAAAGATTCTATGCCGCGGGCAGCAATTGATACATTCGCTCCTTCTAAAACAAAAGCCTGAGCAATAGCTTTTCCTATCCCTTTCGACCCGCCCGTAATCAATATGTTTTTCCCTTGTAATTGTAAATCCATTTTAAAAATCTCCTATTCATTTTCAGTTAACTTTACATATGTATTTTGTTCGATATTGTACTTCACAAGTAAATTTCTCTTTTGGTATATCCATTGTAAAAGAACTTTCTATAATTTCTTTAAATTTCTAAATATATGTCTAGCGATCTCTAGTTCGTTCATTTGATATTGTTCCATTAAAGATACGCCCAAACAACCGATAAGTATAGGACCATCTGAATTTGTTTGAAACTCCAGTCCGCACTGCTGCAAATAATCAAGTAGATTGAATACGCACTCGTCTTGGTGTACGTATAGAGTATTGAGTCGACGATAAACAATTGCTTTAATCTTCCCGTGCGGCTTATTGTCCCATTCTTCTAGTTGTGAGTCAGCGACACCGTATGGAAATTCAAAATAACTATCTATTTCTTTAAATGAAAGATTTTTATCCTGACCAAACACCTTTTGTACAGTTTGATCAAACGCTAAAAGCAGATTCTTTTCTACTTCCGTTCTGTACAACTGAGTGGCAATCGATTGATAATACCAATTCTGTTCTTCTTTTCCACTATTAAAGCGATTCCATACTTCTTCCCCTATCCTACTGCCTTCTTCTTTGATAGATGAAAGATTATTCAACTTATCCGCACAGACGATCGCCGCTCCATTTTTAGATAAAGAGTGAATTGTCTGCACTGTATGTAATTTTCGTACTTTCCATGGTAAGGTTTTATCTTTTTCTGATGCTTCTTCTACTAAATTGGCTATCCTAAAACCGAATTCATCGACGAGTTGCTCATACGTAGCTTGGGTATCTTCAAGCACATCGTGTAAAATACCAGCTGTTATTGTCTCCTCGTTATAGCCATACTTTTGTAAAAGAAAGCCGACAGATAGGGGATGAACGATGTAAGGAATTGTTGTTTGCTTGCGCATTTGTCCGTGGTGAGCGGAAAGAGCGAAATTGATTCCTTTTTCTATTAG
>NZ_JBALMU010000189.1:0-4501 GCF_036962285.1 Bacillus sp. JJ634 | reverse complement strand
AAATGATGGTCTATTTTTTTATATCTTAAATATCAACATTATCGTTTAACAGAGCCATACTAAAAAACGCATGATGATTTACAACTCAAATCTGGAGACCATATATTATTGGCGGTATTAAAAAGTTACCTAAATCTTATGTTTCTCATGAAGTAAACAATAATGGCCCTTCTCTAAAAAACGAGAAGAGCTCTATACTAAAATATTAAATTCCTTTATGGTAGTATTTTAATTTTTAAAATTGGCTATTCAAAATTTTCCAGGGACATGAAGAGGTAGTTTTACTCCCCCTAAAATCACAAACCGTTATTTTTGTATTTTATTCATTCCTTGGGCGCCGATTATAGTCCCTTTCAATTCCTTCTTTCCAGCTTCGATTAATCTTTTTGCCACTTCGAAGGTTTACCACAGCCTCATTCACCGCTTCATAATTTAATTGCGTTCCTATATGGTCAGCATGGTATTCAACTGCGAAGTCCTCATCGATTCCAAATTGTGCAGCAGTTGAGATGGCATCGATATTGGCTCCAAGGAACATAAATTCCCAGCCATATTCCGCTTTTTGATGCTGCACCATTTTTTTAATTTTATTCGTTGTGTATTCACGGCTAGCATTTTCCATCCCATCCGTTGTAATGACGAATAGTACCTTTTCTGCACGTTCATCCTCACTTGTTCTCTTTTGTACATTAATTATTTTTTGAATGGTGAAATCAATAGCATCTAATAAGGCAGTAGTCCCCCCTACTTCATAATCTTCTTCAGTAATAGGAGATATGCCTTTTACATTTATTCGGTCATGCAATAATTCGTAAAGGTGATCGAACAATACGGTAGTGACAAAGGCTTCTCCTTCAGCTTTTTGTTGTTTCCTAAGCATCGCATTAAAACCACCAATTGTATCTGTTTCAAGTCCTGCCATGGAGCCGCTTTTATCTAAAATAAAAACTAATTCTGTTAAATTCCTTTTCATCATCGTCATCCTCCGTTCATTGATAAACTTAGGATAACAATGATTTGATAAGAAATGGTCGCTTTGAAAGCGACATTTTAAGCACCGAGTAATGGTTGATCAAAAGCAAATAAGGCTTCATTGATTTCATGAATATTATAGTTATCTTGTTGAATAAAGAACTCAATAATGACATCAAATTTACTACTACGTGACAAGGTATAACCAGCAGTAGTTAGCAACTCCATCGTTTCCTCTAAATTCAATTTTAAAGCAATGGCAAAGGCAATAGCGGTTTTCTTCTTTGGAGTATAATCGACTCCATTCCGAATTTTCGAGAATAATCGGCGGTCAATATTCGCCCTTTTATACGTCTCAACATCCGTCATTCCTTTTTCATCAATTAAACGAAGCAGCCGCTCGGAAAAAGGTTCCTCGAGTTGGTTCAACAGGTTTACTAAAGAATCGTTTGCTTCTTCGTGTAGGTCCTGCTGAAGAATTTCAACTTCCCGCAATTGGTCCATTGCATATCGTTCTTCTCTTCTAATACGATTAAACGTACTTTCTACTTCTTCTACATAATGCTCATCAATATATTGATGAATGGATGTAAACAATTTCTTGCTTAAACCGAAAGATTGCTTATCAAAAACAACGAGATAAACGAGCATGTCATAATTTAATAAAAATGAACTGATAGTGGAAACTGCAATTTGCAATGCTTCCTCTTTTGGATAACCATATATACCAGTCGAAATCAACGGAAAAGCTATAGACTCACACTGATAATTCTTTGCTAGTTCCAAAGAGTTATAGTAAGCCGCCTTTAACAGAGTTGCTTCTTGATTTGAACCACCTTGCCAAATAGGTCCCGGTGTATGAATGATAAACTTTGCATTCACTTTAAACCCATCAGTAATAACAGCTTCTCCAACCTGGCACTTACCGATTTTATCGCATGCTTCTTGCAACTCGCTGGCACCCGCTGCACGAAATATAGCACCACATACACCACCACCCATTTTCAGTGCTGTATTCGCGGCATTTACAATCGCATCTACCTTCATCTTTGTAATATCATTCCGAACGATTTCTAATGGCATAGCACCTTCCCCTTCCCCACAAAACATCTTTTTCACTATACTTCCAATCATAGCTAATTAAGGGAGTTTTAAAAAGAGGGGGACATTTATTTCAAAATGAAAAAAGCAAGACCCATTGTGACCTTGCTTTTAGCATTATTTCATTTATTATATAATAGTTCTTAAAATTATTATTATACGAATAATTTGAATAATCAAGCGGGAGGCACGATGCCGTGCCGACCTTGTAAAAGGACAAAAAAGTTGATACAAAAATGGATAAAAAAGTTTTTAATCCTTATCTTGTGTTGCTTTAGAACAATGTTTGATCAAATTAATACTAATAATATGGAATAACATTTTTATCTTGCAGAGAAACGTCTCCTGCTTCCCAATAAACTTCACTTAATCTATACACTGAGTTTACTAGGCTTTAATATTCAGATGATATGATTGGTTTAGCAACGAATGAGGAGGCAATATAAATGAATGTACGTGCAATATTTATTGATATGGATGGTACACTACTAAAAGCCTCAAACTACATTTCCCGCCGAAATATGGAAGCCGTTTATAGGCTCATTAATCAGGGAGTTAAGGTTTTTCTAGCCACTGGTCGACATTATGAAGTAACCGCTCCCTACCATAAAGAAATTGGATTACGGACTCCGATGATCTGTCTGAATGGTGCCGCTATTCACGCAGCAGAGACAGGAAGAGTTATGCAAATGAGAACTGTCCGATTGAACGAAGAACGATTTCACCATCTGACCGCTGAAAGTCCTTGTAATGTTATTATCCATACAGCAAATGGGCTTTATTGTAAGGAAACAAATGAAGAAATCGATTATTGGACAAAAGTTGGGCAAATTCCGCCACGGTATATTGGAGATTTAAGACAGGCAAATTATCAAGATGTTCTTAAATATAGTGTTCGAACAGGTGCGCCAAGTCCTGAATTATCCGCTTTGTTTAAAAAGGAAGCAGAAGTCATCGATTGGAATGACGGGTTTGAGATACTTGCTCCTAATGTTTCCAAATGGTCTGCTATAAAAAGCTTACTTACCAAATTTGGAATTAGTCCAAATGAAGTCGTAGCCATTGGAGACGGACCTAATGATATAGGGATGCTTCGTCATGCCGGTATTGGTGTGGCAATGGGAAACGCTAGCGAAAAAGTTAAAGCATCAGCTGATATTGTTACAGGACACCACGAAAATGATGGATTAGCTGAGTTTATAGAACGTTATCTTCTTAAATCATATGCGATTTAGAATTTTTTTATAATGACTTTTTGTAATAAAAAATGACAGGTGTGATTCATACCTGTCATTTCAGTTTGTCGACAAACTGAAGCTTCTTTAATATAGAAGCTTTTCCTTCTTCACCTATTTCCCATTCCCATATAGGGTTTTCTTTTAAGTCCTCAATGGTTAATTCATTAACTGATTTGCTTTTTCTCATAAATTCATCCCCCATTTAACCCTTATACATTGAAATTCTCGAAAAATAATATTAAACCCTTCTTCAACAAAACTGCGACGTTACTTGAATAAGAAAAAGGCTTTACCCCATATTGAAGTAAAACACCTGTTAGTGAAATAAGGTTTAAACTTCTTCCTGATATATTTCTGATTTTATCGGCTTTAAATTCAAAGGTATTTTAAACTTCTGAGGGTTTTCTATATGATTAAAAAAATCATCTATATCATCATAATCCATTGACCACTCTTCTGCCTCTAACTTACTTAACTCATCTGTTAATTTAAATAAAAATTCACAGTGAAGTTGTTCCATATGGGAATACTCATCTTCTTCATAAACAGTAAACTGACGTACAAAATCAAGATGAAATAATTCTTCTCCAGTAAAATCATAAACACCACATTGAAATAGGATTTCTTTATCTTCTTCTCCCTCAACTGGTTCTTTACAAAAAGCTTTAAATGTTTCCCAAACCTTTTTTATATCATCGGTATCTTCACCAATCTTATTTTTAAGATAACTTTCAGTATTCTTAACCGTAATCATTACAACAACTCCGATATTATTATGTAAGTATTCTTATTCAACTAAACTGCACTGTTTGTTTAAGTACATTATTTCACAATTCTACACTGAAAACCCCCACCCCCTATTTATGAACGGTTAAGCTGTGGCTTTGGCAGGATAAATTCCTGCCTTTTTTTCTCGTAAATACTGACATAAAAAAATCTTATACCGAAGTATAGGATTTTTCATATTAATCTTCAAATAATTCATCCATTAAATCTTCAATTTCTTGTTTCAACTTTACTTTTTCGTTTGTATCAATAGTGATTCTATCCCCATCAAATACAAGAACATCACCAACATCGGCTTCTTTGGGCAATTTAATCTTTGAAATATCTTTCATTATATCGTCGAATTCAATAACTGCAATATCTCCCTCGAAGCGATCAATAATTCCTTTTTTCATTATTTCACC
>NZ_JBALMU010000188.1:0-1717 GCF_036962285.1 Bacillus sp. JJ634 | reverse complement strand
AAAGCTCTACAACATTATAAAAATGAATGGTACTTAACTCATCAATTACTTCTTCAGATTTCATTGTATCGAATTCTACTACCCATACTAGCTTCTATAATTGAAAAAAGTGAAATCGACAGCGCGATTTCACTTTTTTTCATTTCAGAGGTGGGTTTTGTCCCAGCCCCTAAAACTTTTTAAAAAGGACACAGTGGCATCTTGTTCCATTTATTAGATAACTTTATTCAGAAACGTAATAAGTTATATATACCCTGTTCATTCATTTATGAAATAGATGCAATAATCCGTTTCAATTCCTCTTCAAAGTCTGCAGGTTCGTTCGCATAATTATAAATTCCCAAAAACTTTTCAACCACTGAAGGATGTGCCCCAATGATTCTATTTACCATATCCTGCTGTTCTGTAATAGGTTCATTTTTAGAAAGCTCACAGCCCATATGAAATCGAACCATAAATTCTTTTTCCATTTCATTCTGATAATCCACAGCAACTTTTTCCCACTGTATCGTTTGTAAGTCATTTTTGATTAATTTATCAGCCAAAATTCGTGCTCCATAGATAGCATCATGGATTCCTTGAGCCATCGCAGGGTCCTTAAAGCAAATGGCATCCCCAACCAATGCCCACCCTTTTCCCATACCTTGGTACCAATAATTTTCATAGCCAATCAAACCTTTGATAGACTCAGTCAATTGAGATTCCTTTACGCGATCAGCAATCGATGTGTTTGGAAAGTTATTCATTAGAAATGTACGGAAACTATTTTCTGGGACTGTTTTAAATTGATCAAGTAAACTCTTATTTTCTAAAGGGAAATTTATTACTAATACATATAAATCATCGTTTGTTGGGAAAAAGATCGCCATTTTATCTTTTCTTTTATACACCTCAAATTTAGGAACAGAATCGTGCTGAATACCGGAAAAATAACCATAGTAAACTGCTGTACTGGCAGGACTGCTTATTTTTAATTCGCTATTTACTAACTTTCGAATCCGGGAGTTTCTTCCGTCTGCCCCAACCACTAATTGTGCTCGGAACTCTTGTTTCTGTTTTTCTAAATCTTCCCCTCTTACTCCTATGACGGTTTCTCCATCATATATTACCTCTGTCACACGAATTCCTTCTATCATTTTTATATTTTCTTTTGTTTTTGCATGTTGAAGAAGGATATGGTCAAGATATTTTCTTCTAATAGAGTACGCAGTATCTTCACCATCTACCTTAGGGATTGGCCCTTCTATGACGGTATCTTCAAACTGAAATTTGATTGTCTGTACCGGTGTCACATTAGTTTCTAATAGTTGATCCAAAACACCAATTTCCCTAAAGATAGCTGTTGTGTTGTTAAAGAAAGTATTAGTAGTTAAAGTGTCACTTGGAAAAGTTGCTCGGTCCAATAAAAGAACTTGAAAGCCCGCTTCAGCAAGAGATATTGCCAAAGTAGCTCCGGCACATCTTGCACCAACAATAATTACGTCATAGTTTTTATTCATTCCATCACTCCACTTCTTACGATTAAAACCTTTGAAAGACCCATTTTTAAAGCTCGTATTACCACCAAAGCAATATATGTAATACTTTATAAAAACATGCCTTTTTCAAGTATAGTAGTTCCAGAGAATAATTAAGTGGCTACTTACTTAAGGACTTTTGGGTAAAATACAGTTGAATTCGCATTTAGGAGAGACAGATATAGTGAAACTTCCATCAG
>NZ_JBALMU010000187.1:0-5827 GCF_036962285.1 Bacillus sp. JJ634 | reverse complement strand
AAATACATAGATAGATATTACCAAACAATCAGGTAAATAAAATAAAAAAAATAAAATATTTTTTATTTTACTTTTTACAAACATATTAAAAACACTTATAAAGTCGATTAAATCAGCCTTTATAAGTGTTTATTCATGTTGGAAAACGAGTGTTATTTTTTGTTTCTCCTTTTTGGTTTCATCGCTTTGAACTTTTCTTTAATCTTTTGAACCACAGATTCTTCATCTTTAAACTCGACATCTACCCCGTCCACAACAGCTGCTGAATTTTGAAATTTTTCTTCTATGATTTCAAACAGCCATTCTTCCATGTCAATGTTTTTCGCCCGCATGTAATGAATCACCACAGATTCTTCTTGTCCAATACGATGAATACGGTCTTCTGCCTGAACCATGTTGGCAGCCGTCCAGTCGATATCATTCATGAGCATCACTTTCGCCCTCGTAAGTGTAACCCCAACGCCCCCTGCTTTTACATTACATACAATTAAGTTCGTTTTCCCACTTTGAAAATCATCAATCGCTTTTTGTTTCTTTTCTCCATTCTCTTTCCCTGTTAACCGCACCGCAAACGGGAACTTCTCTTGAAACTTCTGAATCACTTCTTCGTAATTGCTAAACACAACAAGAGGTTCATTCTCTGATAAAATATCCTCTGCTAGAGCCATAGAATGCTCGGTTTTGTTATAAGCAATGGCTTGTTTCATGCGGTTCAATTGAACCAATTGGTCAGCTGCTTTTAGTTTGCTTTGGTTCGTTAGAAAATGATTCACCAGTTGCTCATATTCTTTCTTTTTAATTTCGATATCCACATAGTTTCGCAGTTTAGCAGGTAAATCCGTGACTTGGTTTTTGTATCGTCGAATCATATGGGTGTTCAATTTTTCATGCAACTCTTTTTGATGGCTGCTTCCTTCAAAATCCCATCCGTATCCATTGTGAGATGCTCCGCAATAGCGTTGGGCAAATCCGAAAAAACTGCCTTTTCCGAGTGGATGACCGATAAGTCTCAAAATATTATAGATATCTTTTGTTTTGTTAGGAATCGGTGTACCTGTTAAAGCAAATAGGTAAGGAATCCCTTCTGCAATATTAAATACAGCTTCAGCTCGTTTGCTTGTGGGTTTTCCACCGTTATTCACCGCTTTTATGTAATGAGCTTCATCTAAAATGATACAGGAAAGCTTCATCTCTGATAAAACACCTGACATTTTCCACAAAATATCATAATTCACAATAAGGTATCCATCCGTTACCTGATACAGTTCTTCGACTTTTTTCGGAATGAAAATCGATGCATGCGGATTAATCAATAAAATCTCTTTTTGCCAATTCAGCTTCAGTGTAGCAGGACACAGCACTAATTTGATTCCTTGGATTTGTTCAGCCGCTAGAATAGAAGAGGTGGTTTTCCCCAAACCCATCTCATCACTCAATAAAGCTTTTTCATGTTCTAAAAGGAAAAGGGTAGCTTCCAATTGATGAGGGAAAGGAGGACGAGTGGCGTGTGGGTAGGAGAGGTGAATCGTTTTTCTCTTCGTTTTAGTTGATTTTTTCGTTTTTTTCGGTTTAAAGGGTGTTGGAATATCTCCTTTTACTTCGTATTCTTTCTTTATGTATTTTTGGTATAAAGAAAATCCATGTTCTTCTGGAATCCTCCATTGTTTATTCTCTCCGTCATACCATCTTTTTGGCGTTTCCTTCGCCATGTCTACGCATTCTTTGTTGTACTCCGAAAAATGAACAAAATAATATGATTCCTTCTTCTTGAACTCAATGTAAAAATCCAAAACTATCCCATCCTTCTGCTAAAAACGTCTATCTACCCATCATTTAAAAGTTTTCAGCCAAAACCCTTTCTAAAAAAATAAAAGAAAAAAGAAAAAATAAAAAATGTAAAATATTTTATTTTTTACAAGGATAATTCTGAAAACCAATGAAAGAATTAACAGAAAAAAAATGACATCGAAGATAGGATTCTTCCGTTTTGCGCGCTATTGTAAGGTGTACACATCATTAAATGGAGGAATCAACATGCCAGCAATCAAAAAACCCGATTATCGAAAAAACAACTGCCGTTTCAGCAAATTAGAAGATGTGCTATTGGACATCATCGATAAAATCGACCATACGCCAAGCAAAAAAGTAGTGGAAGACATACATAAACGATTGGTAAAAGAAGAGAAAGCCAAGGTAAAAGAGAAGCAAAAACGAGGGAAATAACTTTTTTAAACAAAAAAGAAGAAGCTCTGCAAAGCCTCTTCGGTTTCGGACAAAGATGTCCATCTGTTTAATTTAAAAGTTAAAAGTTAAACATCCAGGAGTAACAGGAGCCACCCTAGAAGCTTAACAAAAAAACATTCTACATATTATTTTAACATTTTCATCATCAATCCTTCAAGATATTCTAAAAAATAAATGGGTTCGGCTCCTAAAATTTTATTATTTTTAGGGGGAAATATTAATGATTAATTTAAAAGACCAAAAAGAAAAAAGAAAAGAGATTATAGAGGAGTTAAAAGAATTAAACAAAGAATCAAGAAGTTATTTAGATAAAATGGAACAAAATGATGGAGCTTTAAAAGCAATCGAAGGCAGAGTGAAAGGGTTTTTCAGAAACGGAAAATTCGACCGTTCCCAATTCGAACATTATTTAACAGAGCTGCGTGATATAACCAAAAAAGATGGCTTATATGAAATGCCGAAAACGGCTGTTTACGATGAAAATACTGGTGAAAAATTAGATGATACCAAATATGCAGTAACAAATCTGTATGTGGAGTATGCGAATAAATGGTGCAATAAGCTTCAATATGATTTTGCTAATCGCAGAGGTGTTGACGAAGAATTAGGTCATTATCAACGAAATGTTCGAACGATGAATAAACTTAATGGAAAAATAGGAACAGGCGAAAGAAAGAAAATCATCAAGTTATACCCTGAAATGACTTATGATAAGAAATTGGATATTGACCAAATCCGAGAAGCTTGGGGAAAAAACGGAAAGCCTCTTGGCAGAACCACTGCTCTTGAATACTTAAAGAAACTGATAAGCAAGGAGTATGGAAAAGTGCTATTAACTGAGAAAAAAGGTCGTAAAATTTATTATTATTTCAATCCTAAATATGTGTTCATGGGTAAAGGAAAAAAGAATAGTGATTACGATGTAAAAGTGTATTTCGAATTCTTAAAAAATATCATCGAAAAAGTAGATGCTATAGAAGATGAATTAGCTAAGAAAATGGGCGTTAAAGAATTAACACATAGTGCATTAGCAACCCTGCATGCTATTATCCCGTATTTTCATTATGAACGCTGCTATGCTGTTAAAAATCCAACAATGCGTACCACATTGGAAGGTGAAACAGTGTGGGAAGCAACAAAAAGGGAAAGAAAAGAAAAAACAAGTTCTGGTCTTGAATATTTAAGCATTGTGGATATTTCAAAAATCGTTTCAAAAGGCGAAAATGACCGCACAATGATTCTCCGTGATTTAGAAATTCTAGAAAGAGCAGATGCAATCGTATATACAAACAACACGATTCTAATTAATCCAAAATTGATGTGGTCGATGGACGATAACTTAAATAAACCAAACAACTTATACATTGAACACATTGAAGAAATCTTCTATCGGGAAAAAGAAGCAAGAGAACAAAAAGGCGATAAAGAATGGTCTAAGAAATTCATCGAAAAAGCCGAAAAGAACAAAGAAAGTGAAAGAAAAAGAAAAAGTAAAAGAGGGATTTAATCCCTCTTTTTTGTTTATGTAAATTAATTGCGTGCCAAAAACTCATGTAGTATACACCGACAGTTAAAAGGGGTCGATAATTCTTCTAGACTTAGAGCCACAAGGATTCTGAGGGTCAGACTTTCTATTCTTATTCTTATTCTTTTCCTATAATTTTGATTAAAATTTTTTGCTATTTCTATTCAAAAAAATCTGTTCAATTAAACTTCGGGCTAAAAAAGGTAAGTATTAATTTTGCATAGTATAGTGGAACACTTAAAAATTTATTCTTACTCATATTCTTCTGTTTGCCCGTTCGATTTGATTGTCTAAAGCCAATCAAAGGCTGCCGCTCGGCAATAAAATCGTTTTACAAACGATTTTTTGGTTATCATGGTCTTTTTTTCTTTGGTTATTTGGTTGGATAGCACACCATGATTGGAAATTTAACCAAAAAAACTAAAAGCATAGCATGGTTCTTTATCAGCGTTTTGTGCTGATAAAGGTTCTGCACAGGGAATTTTGTACGTCCTATCGTACAAAAGGGCGGGTACGCCTATTTTTTATCTTTTAAATCTCTTCTTTATTCTTTCTAAAACCTTTCGCTTCGCATTGTGCGGACTGACGTCCTTGACTTAAAACCATCTTCATTTAAATCACAAATCAACGACCTCTCGGAAATTTCATTCAAGAGCCAACGATTTTTGTGTCTAAATAGGAGGGGGTTTTGTTTCATGCGGTAGCATGAGCATGGTTTTTACTATTTTTTTGCGATGATACACGATAAGAACATGCAAACATCTTGTTCAAATACAAGGTGTTTTTTTATTTTCATAGTGAACCGAAGGCATACACTCAGATAACGAAATAAAAATGAAAAATAAGAGGTATTTTGTTCGTTTATCCATTCATTCTAAAAAAACTTTTCTGCTCTATACATGATGCAAGAGTCCTTTTCAATGTGTTTTTGAAAAAATAAAATTTTTTTTCTGATGCACAAAAAAACATCGATTTCAATATTTAATTGCTGTTTTTCAGATGGCATAATATCTAAAACCAAAAAAAAGACAAACATATGTTTTTAATAAAAATGAAGATTTGTCCATGTGTCATGGGACGAATTGCTGATTACATATTCTAAGAGTGTAAGAGAATGATAGGAGTGTATGACATGGAGAAAACAAAAGAAAAAGGTTCACTCGATAAACCAATTGGAACGGTGACGAGACGCAATGAACCCAATATAAAACGGATGGCACAGGGAATCATTTCAGTGTACACCCGTTACGGAGCTACTTATACCAAGTAGCTTTTTTTCTTGGTTTTTATACAGTATATAAGAAACGCAGTACCGACTTTCGTGGTTGACGCTCCTGGAGGCGGTGGGAAAATTACGTTGCAGCCAAATTATATTCTTTCACAATCTCCTACAAAAACGGTTCTGCGAAACTTTGAAGGTGTCATCACGACCTACCCAGAGCCAGAGAACTATACCCCAGGACTTGCTGATGATTATTTTAAAGGCGTTTATCCAAATGCAGAGGAGAAGCGTTCGGATATTGGCATCTCAGGATTGATGAATGATACCGAATTTAACTTAGTTCCAAAAGGATTAAAACGTCTGGATCGTCGTGAAGCATACGAAACAAATCCAGGGCATACGTCCCTCAAAGACCAACGTGAAAAGCGCGACCAATTAAAAGAAAAGAAATTCCAAGCACAGCAAAAAAAGAACAAAGGGGAGAAGTAAATGGAAACTTGCCCTTGGTGTGAGGAAGGCACTCTTTCCTCTGTCGCCGATACAGTCTACTGGGAATTGCCGGATGGAACACGAGCGGTGGAAATTACGGAAACACCGTCCGTTCTTTGCGACCACTGTCAGGCGTTGTTCCAAAGCGATGAAACGGTAAAGGAAATTGAAGATCAATTGTTTTTAATTGATACGAAGCAGTTAGGGAAACAGACGAAATATGAAGACTTATTGAAGATGAAGAGGTTGTTGAAGCGGAATTATTTTGATTTTAGTGAGTGAATTTATAGATTTTAAAAGAAGAGCATCTATTTGTCCTGTATACACAAGACAAATAGATGCTCTAT
>NZ_JBALMU010000186.1:0-9728 GCF_036962285.1 Bacillus sp. JJ634 | reverse complement strand
CTGTATTTCTAACAAATATTATTATACTGACTTTCTTGTTATATTACAATATTATTTTCTTTATTGGGAAATATTATAATTTTCAAAACTTTTATCTAAATGAAAAGGCATGAACCCGATACAAATTCCGAGTTCATGCCTAACAAACTGTTTAACGAAATAGCTTGTCTAAATGATCTTATAAAAAACCATTCTTAAAGCTTTCACAAAACACCCTTTTCTATGGTCCATTTAACCGAATCGGCCAGTAACATAATCTTTCGTTCTCTGATCCTTTGGCATAGAAAAAATATGATCTGTTTCATCATATTCAATGACTTCACCATTTAAGAAAAAAGCAGTTTTGTCAGATACACGTGCTGCTTGCTGCATATTATGCGTAACAATGACAATCGTATAATCCTTTTTCATGTGTGTAATCAATTCTTCTACCTTTAACGTTGAGATTGGATCTAATGCTGAAGTAGGCTCATCCATTAAAATGATTTCCGGTTTCATGGCAATTGCACGTGCGATACAAACACGTTGCTGCTGACCGCCTGATAGTCCGAGTGCTGATGTTTTAAGGCGATCTTTCACTTCGTCCCAGATTGCCGCACCACGTAAGCTCTCTTCAACAATCTTATTCAATTCTTTTTTATTTTTAATTCCCTGCATCCGGGGACCATACGCTACATTATCATAAATACTCATAGGAAATAGATTTGGCTTTTGAAATACCATACCTACCTTCGTTCGTAACTTAATCACATCATGGGATCGGTATACGTTTTCACTATCGACGACAATATCGCCGGTAATCTTCACACCATCAATCAAATCATTCATACGGTTTAATGTTCGTAAAAAAGTTGATTTACCACAGCCAGAAGGACCAATTAAAGCTGTAACTTCCTTCTCTTGTATATCTAATGATACGTTATAGAGTGCCTGTTTTTCTCCATAGAACAAATTCAAGTCTGTTACACTAATTTTCGCTGCCTCTCCTGAATGCTGCTTCATTTGTGAAAGATTCCCCTTCTCTGCATTATTACGTTCAATCACTCTTGTACTCATTAACATACACCCCATTTAATAGTCAGCTTTATTTAACTTTTTTGATATAAACGTCGCCGAAAGGTTCAGAACCAAAATGATAACAATTAATACGATTCCAATGGCAGCGGCAAGTTCAATATCTCCGGACTCCTGTGTAACCAAATATGAATGCACCGTTAACGTTCTTGCCGATGAGAAAATACTTTCTGGCATCGCAGCTACCGTTCCAGCAGTTAAAAATATCGCAGCCGATTCACCAACAATCCTTCCGATTGAGAGAATAATTCCAGATAATATCCCCGGCATCGCACTTGGTAAAATCACTTTATATAAAGTTTGCAGCTTCGTTGTTCCCAAAGCTAGAGACCCTTCTCGATACGAATGAGGAACGGTTTTTAAAGCCTCCTCTGTTGTTCGGATGATGACAGGCAGTACGATAATAGTTAATGTCAATGAAGCAGCAATAATCGACATGCCTAACTTTAATGTGGTTACAAAGAATACGGCTCCGAATAATCCATAAATAATCGAAGGTATCCCTGTTAAGCTCTCTGTAGCAAAACGAATCATTTTTACTAATCGGCCCTGCTTAGCATACTCTTGCAAATATACAGCAGCCAAAATCCCAATTGGTGTTGCTATTAATAACGAAATAGCGATTGTGTATATGGTTGTAACAATCATCGGCCAAATCCCGCCATCTCCTGCCGGTGAATAATCGCCAAAGATAAAATCGAAGTTTATTAAACGATATCCTTTATAAAAAATATATCCAACAATCGTTACGAGGACGGCAACTGTTAAGAAAGCTGAAAACCACAGAAGTCCGCGCAACAAGTTATCCTTAAACTTTCTCAACTTAATTACCACCTTTCGAACTGATTTTTGCTAATACAAAGTTCAATAACAAGATAAAGGAGAATAAAACAATACCTGTTGCAAACAGCATTTCTTGATGCGTTCCGAATGCATATCCCATTTCTAATGCGATATTTGTAGTTAATGGACGAACACTGTCTGTTAAACTAGTAGGAATGATGAGACTGTTTCCTGCTACCAATATAACGGCCATCGTTTCTCCAATTGCTCTCCCTAAACCTAATACAATTGCTGCCATAATTCCTGATTTAGCTGCGGGTACCACTACTTTAAAAATAGTTCCGATTTGAGATGCTCCGAGTGCCAATGACCCTTCACGATACGTTTTCGGAACAGCACGAATAGCTGTTTCAGCTACAGTAACAATCGTTGGCAGCATCATAATGGCTAAAACGAGAATGATAGCTAATAAACTTTGCCCTTTCGCTAAGCCTAAATTATTTTGTAAGAAAGGGACGATGATAGCAAGTCCGAATACACCATATAAAACAGATGGAATACCCGCCAGCAGCTGCACGGCCGGTGAAATGATTTTTGCTATGCTTTTGGGTGCAATTTCCGCTAAGAAGATGGCTGTAAACAGACCGATAGGAACTCCGATAATTAATGCACCAAATGTGGCGAATATGGATGCAACGATCATTGGAAAGATCCCAAATTTATCTTCACTTGGCACCCAATCCACTCCAAAAACAAAGTCAATAAAGCTATATCCCTCTGCT
The DNA here is from genome assembly GCF_036962285.1 of Bacillus sp. JJ634. Classification (NCBI taxonomy): domain Bacteria; kingdom Bacillati; phylum Bacillota; class Bacilli; order Caryophanales; family Bacillaceae; genus Bacillus; species Bacillus sp. JJ634. Next base: position 7,089 of record NZ_JBALMU010000186.1, on the reverse strand, counting down.
ACAAATGGATGTGAGCCTTTATAAAATACAAATCCAACGATTAACAATAAACTGAGTACTGAAAGAAGTGCACAAAACAGAAAAATTCTTGCTGATAACTTCTCGAGCATATACTTCCTTTTATTTGATTTTCCGATTTCTAAAGTTTGTTTTTCAGTAAGTGGGCTTGGCATGCTTCATTCCTCCAAGATTGCTTTTACGCATGATGGTTATTTCCAACGTGCGTTAAATAATACATCCATGAATGTTCATTATTTTACTGGTATAGCTCCTGTTTCCGACACAATAGATTGCCCTTCTTGACTCAAAATATAGTCAATAAATTGTTGTCCGCCATCCGTTAAATTCTCTTCCTTATAGACAAACAAGAATGGTCGTGACAAGCTGTATTTTTGCTGCAGAACATTTTCCGCTGTAGCCTCTACTCCATTAATCTTTACAGTGGAAATAGAGTCATCAATATATTCAAATGAAATAAATCCTACTGCATGCTTATTCGTCGCAACAGTTGTTTTTATATTACCGTTACCGCTCGCAACTATGGAACTTCTTACCAACTCACCTGACGTGTATCCTACGATTTCTTGAAATGCATCACGTGAACCTGAGCCATCTTCACGGGAAACAACCACAATTTCCATGTCATCTCCTCCAAGCTCCTTCCAGTTCGTAACCTCTCCGGTAAAAATTTGCTTCACTTGCTCCATAGTAAGATTTTTCACTTTATTGCTTGGATGAGTCACTACCACAATTCCATCATAGGCAATGACTACCTCATTCAAGCCATTAGCCTTTTCTTCTTCCTTTAAATCACGCGAAGACATCCCAATCTCTGACACACCACTTGTTGCGTTTGTTATGCCAGCAGAAGAACCTATTTGATTTACTTCTATATTCACTTTATTTTTTTCTTCATATTTAACTGCTAGTTTTTCAGCTAAAGGTCCTACAGATGTGGATCCTGAAATAGATATGGTACCTTTACTATCATTGGACGATTCTGTGTCACTGTCATTACTAATACCACATGCTGATAATACAGCAGCTAAGGATAGTACCAATAATCCTATCGTTGCTTCTTTTATAAACCTCATTTCTATACCTCCAAGATTATCTATTGGCCACTTCTCTTTGTCGTATTTTTTCTAACCTAAGAATAAACACACGATGTTAATGCTCTATGGATTCTTTGTAAAGGTTTTGTAAATTCTATTAATCTCGGGTTAAAACGCAGTAAAGGTATAGTAAAATTTGGTAAAGATATAGTAAAGACATTAGATTCTATAGCTAAATTCAAAAAAACTTAAACAGGTTAACCAACACAATTATTAGTTAAACTGGTTAAGCTTTTTAATCGACAATAGTTTAATTACTGTAACAATAATTAAAATACAAAACAAAAAGTCTTAATCCCTATATTTGGAGGAATTAAGACTTTTATTTCATTATATACATAAGCAATAGTCTCTTAAACCATTTCTGATAGCTTTTCATTCGCCTGATCAATATGTAATTCTTTGACCTTAACATGTGACGGCAACAGCGGATGATTGCGTATGGTGTTGACAGTTTTTTGTACGCTATCCGTTAAAGTTTCGCCTCCATGTAGCCATGTACTTACCGTACCCTCAGGAAATTCCGGCATGCAATTTTTAAAAAGATAATCTAATGTTTGAATCTTGTCCTGCAATTCTTTGTTTTCATATATTTTGTTCAGTATGTCCTCAGTATTCTTTTGATCATCGTTTGTGGAGACCACAACGATTTCCTCAACATTATCCTGGTACACAGCAATAATGATGTCCCTCATTAAATCATCGAAGGGGTATGAAACGACTGGCTGATATGTTTGTAAGATGATCATGTTTTCCGGATTGACGTTGGTTTCTTCTTTAATGAATCGTTCTAATTTCTGCTCTGTTCCAATCACAAATAGTACTTTTTTCTCTTCAGCTCTAGACATCCAATTCACCCCATAATTTCTTTAATTTTGTTCTAAATAAGTTTGCTGACTCTTTCTTATATGAAAAACGCGTGAGTCCGAACATATCTTTGTTTTTAACATAATTTGCTTTGCAGATCACTGGAAAGCTTAAAAACCATTAATCGTTCTCCAGTTTGTGTACTAAGATCGGTGTGAAAACTTACTACTTCTTCCCCTGTTATCGTTAAGATAATTTCTTTTAAACCATCCAGACCAGATTCCACTAAACTGTTGCGATGTTCTTTTACCGATAACAATCCTTCTTTATCCAGACATACTGTATATTCAGCAGTAGTTAGTATACCGCGGAGTGTTACAATCACCATATCCCGTAAGATATCCGATTTAACAGATACGGAGCCTCGCCCAAGATAGGTTTTCTCCCAATGTGTTAAAGCCTTGCTTATTTCAGCTTCAATTGTTCCTTTTGTTTTTTCCATACCGATCCCTTTTCCTTTTTTCAAAGTTACATTCATAGATGGCCAAATATTGCCTATAATATTCTAGAAAAACAATTTTTTCCACCCATGTGACGACTTTCTTTCGGAAAGCTTTATACCATTGCTGCAAAAGCACCGGAAAGGAAAGCAGCCTCACACAAGGACATCTATATAAACCGGGAAAGAGGTTAAGACCAACTCTCCCAGTGTCCTTCCGAATCAATGGACGCAAGCCGAATCCATCCGTTTTTCACTTTTTGATGAAAGTCATGATTGTGGTCCAGCATCCGTTTCACATAGCTCTTCGGTGCTTGAATGACCACCAGCAAACGCAGCGGCTCATGATATGCCTCTTCATCTGATTTCATAACCGACTGCCAGGGAAGTCCGGATAATAAGTCACTGGCGTTCCCCTGCATGACCCCGAGACCGGCTGTCACGGTTTGGGTTGTTTTATTCCCGCTGCCATAATAATGAGGGGCAACAGTAGATGCATAATATTGCAGGTTAATCCATTGAGTTACCGTTGCCGGCCCGGCAATAATGTTGGCGAGAATAGCACCGTTTTTATCCTTCCTCCAGTTATAATTGTGGAGGAAAACTCTTCCTTCCAGATTACAGTCTTGGGTCAGCTGACGTTCCCCAATGATAAACGCAGCGTTACGTGCCAAGCCCCATTCCGGACGGACCTCACTCCAATCTTCTGAAAGACGCTGTGCCTCAGCCTTCGGATTCTTAAGATGAGTTCCGAGGTTTGGCAATTGCGGAATCCGCTCGACATTGGCTTCCTCACTTACCTTTGGCAGCTCGACTTGGACACGTTCAAATGCTTCCTTCGCTTTAACTGATAGTTCCGGAACATAAAGCCAACGTAATTCATCAAGTGTGGTAATATGCTCGGCAGCTGCAAAAACAGTATCTTCCGGAATAATAATTCCCTCTGTTTCGAGGCTCTTCCTTACGTTCGGAAGATTACACAGGGCTGCCAGCACCCGTGCATTGAATCCGCTTGATGCTCCTCCACATGCACCGCAGTCGAGTGCGGAACCATATGGATTGTTCGTGCTGTGACTTCCATGTCCGCAAATCACCACTAGTGGTGCAAAGTGATCGGTAAGTCCCATCATTTTTAATGCTTGCCGTACATAGTGTACTTGTTCTTTCAAGGAAAATCCAATTGGCAAGTCTGTTTCCGATTGTTGCGTATGGTCAAGTGTGAGTTCCGTAGCTGGTTTATGCAGCCATGTTTCGAGCAATTTACTTAATGTCCGGCCTGCACTCCGAGGCATAAAGCTACGGGCCAACGTTTGCAGGCTGAGCCAAGGACCGCTAATTTCCGGAAGCACCATGCTGGAAACCAAATTATGTTTCATCGTTTTAAATGTGTAACCGAGTGAATTAACTGCCTGATTCCGTTGTTCAAAGGATTCCAACTCTGGTGCAAACTCTTTTACTTTGTATTGCGGTTTAAACATGACCGGCAAAGAGTTATGCGTGTGGTTACTGCCAAGCTCGCAAGTTTCAATCGGCAATCCGAAAAAGCCTGCTGTTCCAAAGGTCTGAAAATCTCCTGCTTTTTCAAGTTTGCGGCGAAAAGGCTCTGAACGCACATCAATACAAAATACAAATTGAGCGAGTGCCGGCTTTACATTTTCTGCCGCTGCAGCAGGCTGTTGGGATGTAATCATCGTCTTCAATTGGTCTTCATATGTTTTTTCCCATGCTTCAAGCAAAAGCCGATTGCGCAGAACCTTATCAAACCGATACGCAAGGGCCAAACGTGCCTTTATTTCTGTAGAGGATAACAGTGACCAAGCATTGATTGGCAGGTTTCCCCATTCCGCCCAAGCTGCAATTAATGGTTCTAGATTTACTTTCTCATTTCTTTGTTCAGGTAAGGGAAGATGAGGTGTAACTAAAGCCCATTCCATCGAAATTCGTACAGCTAAATAGTCAAGCAGCAGTGAAGTTTCTTCGGCTGATTGCTGTGAGCGCCAAAGCATCATCCCCCCCCAGCCCGGCAAAGCAAGTAAATGCGCTTCTAAATAGCCTTGGATTTCCGAGAAGGGAATTTCCAGTAGAAGCAAAACTTCCCTTAAAGCAGCTTCTGCTTCTACCGGCAACTCACTTAGTTGTTTACGTACCTTGCGGCTAAGTGCTGAGTCATGCTGGGCTAGTTTCCGCCACGCATGATAGAAACCTTCTTCCCGATTAGGCATCGACCAGACAGCCTGGGACTTATCCAAAAACAATTTACACCACTTGATCATCTGGCGGTTTAACTCGTGTGCTGCATTCACCCTTCCTAGTTGTTCCAAGTGCTGACTATAGGTTTTGACCGAATGTTTTTCTGTCATGTGAGATGTAAAACGGGTTAGTTTTCTTGCCATGCCTTTTAACTCAGGTGCTTCCAACGTGCTTGAACATGGCTGATTCTGCAAAAGTGCAGCCCGGCAAAACTGCTCTGCGACCTCACGCGGCAACTCCAAAGACTGTAAGTTTAGCCAATGTTGCAATCCCTTTTCTAAAAAATCCTGATGAATCTCCCCTCGATCCCGTGCAGACTGAAATACGGAATCATTGGGGTAGATATCTACATCACAAGTATCTTTGAGCCAGCGTGCCGTTTTTTCAAACGATTTTCCCTCCAACCCCACCCAGGGGTTGCGTGCTGCAAATGTGTTAATAGGCCCGAGCGGTACAATGACATTGCTGGCCGATTTCACCAAGTCATTAAGATCAAAATCGAGGGTATTAGGAACACTTTCCCAATGTAATGTTTTTTCTAATGGTATATTCATCGTAAATGACCTCCTCTAAAGAATGATTGTGTCAAATGCTTAGGGTGAGTTTCGACCAGATCATTTTGGGGCTCACCTAATCGTACAAGCCAAAGATAAATGAGAGCATAGGCACTTGATGAACGATGACGAGCCAGCCATACACCTGCAGCACTTCCGGTCAATAAGATAATCAGCAGCAAAACGGCTGCTGGTGCCGGTGTTTGAATTCCTTGCGGGATTGTATCTTGTAAAACACTATAAAACGCATCATGTACCAAACTGTATACAACGGCCGCTCCTGCAAGCAAAGAAAATCCTGCTATGCGCCCGATACGTCCAGATCCCAAAGCCACGAGCTGGGCCCAGGCAAATGAAACGGACCATCCTAAAGTAAGAGCGCTTATCAATTGATAACCCTCTCCAGGAGAAGACATCCAAAGACCAATTGCCACCAGGAGGCCTAAAATCCCGCCAGTAATTGTCCATAATAATGGTGTTGACTGGTTCGCCCTGGAGGTTGGCTCCTCGTGGTGATGAAGCACAGAACCAGCCTGTAAGAACAGAGTTGATTTGAATAGACCATGTAAGACAGCGTGGATAATGGCTGCCAAATAAGCACCTAATGCACATTGGATTAACATGAACCCCATCTGCGCAATCGTAGATCCGACCAGCTGCCGTTTATAATCAACGTGAACCAGCATAATTCCCGTCCCTATCATGACTGAAACACTGGACAATAGAAGCAAAACAATTTGAGCTATATCTCCGCTAAAAAGCGGTGAAAATCGAGTCAAGATAATTCCGCCTGCATTCACTAATCCCGCATGCATAACCGCGGAGACAGGCGTTGGAGCCACTACTGAATCTAACAGCCAACGTTGGAAAGGCCATTGTGCTGCCGGAATGACGACAGCCAAGATTAGCAGCAGGTTAATACACGTCCTTTCCCATGAATCAAGCTGTGCAAGACTGCTTTCGGTGAGGACGAGCGAGAGCTGCCAATGCCCCGTAGTTTGGGTGATCCAGATGACAGCTCCCAATAGGATAAGCCAGCCTAGTGCAAACAGACGACCGGATTGCTTAGCAGCGTTTCTAGCAACATTCCACTCTTTTTTTAATCCTATAAGCAAAGTCAGTCCTAGAAGTGTAACCCCCCAGCAAACTAGCAGCAGGCGAAGGTCATTACTTAGCCAGACACCTGAATCAGCAGTAGTAGTAATCGTCAGTAGAGCAAAATATTTTCGATAAGAACGATCACCGATTAAGTAACGAACAGAATAGCGCTGCACGATAAAACCTATGGTAAGGACAAATAAAGCCAGCAGCCATGATAAGGAATCAAGCCTCCAAGGGCCATAAATCATGGTTTCATGGTTCGTAACAAGGGCCAGCAGAGCAGCGACCGGGGGCAGCAATGTGACACCGACGTGAAGCCGAACAAAAGACAGCGGAACCCTTGGGTGTAGCAGGAATAGCCCGCTAAGCACCGATATGGCAAGCAATCCAAAAAATATTTCTGGCATAAAACTTAACATGTTACTTCCCCCCATCGATGTATGGAAGAAACCATCATTCTGAAAATATGACTTTGACCGATTCCCTTCATTACGCTACATTCCTCTCTGTTTTATCTTTAAAAACAAAAAAACCGACAATTTTTTAAGCATAATGGTTGCATCCATTAAACTTTGAAAATTGTCGGTTTACTTTTAACGGGCCCATCCAGGCCTTTTAATAGTCTACCTAATATGTAATTCTCTTTCTTCCAATAAGGAAGTACAATTACGGTTATTCTCTTTGTTATAGATTTGCTTTTTCATATAGTCAATAGAACGTTATTAACCTCATGCTAAAGTAATCTATTTATTTAGAGAAATCA
>NZ_JBALMU010000185.1:0-4425 GCF_036962285.1 Bacillus sp. JJ634 | reverse complement strand
CTATACAATATCACTACGCAAATAAAACTTTAATTCTACTTGAAAATGAATCTGATAGAAAGGGATATGAATTATATTTTAATCAAATATACAAATATAGAGTTATGTATTTGCAGGCTATTATGGCTCAATGTATTAAGATTAATCGTCAAATTGATGATAAAAGTAGAGACTATGACAACTTAATTGAACAATTAAGTAATTATAAAAAACCTACTTGGGAAGATAAGCTAATAGAAGGAGTTGCAGCAATGGTTACTTCTCCTTTTAGACATGGGTTTAATATTGCTTTAGGGTTAGCAAATGGAGATAGCGAAAAAGTAATTAAAAGCTCTTTGATTTTAGGGACTAGTTTTTTAGGCATTAGTGCTATAGCCGATGCTCTAGACGTCTTAGATGGATTAGACTCTATCGATATAGCAGAATCTAGTTTAGAATTTGTAGATCCACACGAAAGAATATTATCAGATGGTAGTACGATATGGGTTGATGGTGATGGTAATACATCCGTTGATTTAAGTAAAGAAAATGGCGGAGGATATTACAGAGATTAAGCAGTGTGAATGATAATAGTTCACATCATAATAGTTGGTTTAATAATTACAAACTATCCCCTTGGATTACCGCACTTAAGATAAATTAAGTGTGAAAATATATGAAGGCGAAGATTGCGTGAAATTAATGGATGGATTTACAGATTCTGAAGAAGCAAGAGAACTAGACAAAGAGTTTGATACTTATTTCAAGCCCCTAAACGTTTTAGGGGCTTTTTTATGATAGAGGTAAGTTGAAAAAAACAAAGTTAAAGTACATGCTAAACGGATGGAAATATGATTGAAGGCACAACACTAAATATAGTGGTTTTCTTCTAGTATGTAGGATACACATTATTTTCATATCCTCTAATATGTCCCTAAGATATAGGAGTAAAGTGTTATTTGTTCAAGTCAGAAAAAAGTTTACATCATAATTTTTGAGTAAAGCTAAGCTTCTTTCCTGTTCGTTTTTTATACTCTTTAGCAATTAATTCGATGTCACTTTGTTCGATCCAATCTGCTTTTCCTTCCCGATATTTTATAAAATGCATTGTATATAGGCTATCTTCCTTTCCAAAAAAAGTTTGCTCAAATAATGCCTCTGGAAATATTATGGTTTTAATTACGATCCTACGCTTCTTGTCTATGACTAAGAAATTATCAAAGTAACCTAAATCAAATTCAAAATTACATAATCTTGATTTTTCTACTTGACCTTCCCCAACAATCTTCAATGTATCAACACACCATGCCATATAAAATCCTCCTTTTACAAGTGAAAAGATATTTAAGAAGCTTGTCATATCAACCTTTAGAGGACTTTTATTGTGGTGCCAATATTGGTGCCATCGGATATAGCAGGTATAACCTATCATATTTCGAAAACATCGGAACCGTGATAAATCAATGAATTTCATTTAAATAAGGTCTTACCTATCATATTTGAAATTACTAAACTAGTAGATTTCGCTTTGACAGGGTGGGGGTCGGGGGTTCAAGTCCCTCACAGGTCATCATTTAAACAAGGCCCAAATCCTTTTGTATCAAGGGTTTGGGCTTTTTCTTTGTTTACTGGAATATCCATTTTATCCCTGAATTTTTATACATTGCACAAATACTGCACAGAAACTGCACGAGACTGTCGCTTTGTCTTACAGTCATAAGGATTCCATTGTTTGTTTTTATGTGCTTTTTTGTCTGTTATGTCCAGAAGCGATCGTCAAATCGATTGGCTGTTTTCTTCTGCATTTCTTCATTTGTATGTGAGTAGATATCAAGCGTAATTCCTACTCGGGCATGTCCTAAACGTTCGCTCACCACTTTGGGGTTTTCGCCCATTCGCATCAAAATCGTGGCATGAGTATGTCTCAAATTGTGAAAAGGAATGTCGGGAACGTTTGCTTTCTTCGTAAGAGCTTTAAACTTACGAATGAGATTTCTTGGTTCAAGATAACCGCCAGCTTTTGATGCAATGACTAAACCTAGTTTATTGGGTGCTTGTTTCTCTCTATATCTAATCAAGGTCTCTTGTACGCTAGCTGATAAATACACGTCACGCCGCGAATGAGAAGTTTTTACTTCTTTTATGAATAAACCTTTTACTTTTGTACGGGCTAAGGATTCTTCTACGTGTATAACCCCTTTATCTAAGTCGACGTTTTTCCATCTTAAAGCGAGAATTTCTCCACGCCTCATGCCTGTAAAGATAGCTAATAGGAAAGGAATAAGCTCGTTTTCTCGTTCGCAAATTTCTAGAAAAGCCCTCGCTTCTTCCAATGTCCATATTTGCTTAGACGTTTTATGGATAGAGGGAGGGGAAGCATCTTTAGCGGGATTATTTTTAATCAATCCCACTTCACAGCTTTCTGCAATGCTTTAGATAAAAGATTGTGTATTTTCTTTACAGTTGCATTGGCTAAGCCCTCGTTTAATTTTTGAGCATACAGTTGATCAATATCATACGCCGTAATTTTCGACAAAGGAATAGATTGAAAGTAAGGGATTAAGTGAACACGTACAATCGTTTCTCCGACTTCAAAAGAAGGATTTTGTACTTCATGTCTATGAGTATCGTAAAGCCAGCTTTGAATATAATCCTTAAATAAAGTCTTTGAAGGCTCGTTATATTCTCCATTCATAATCTCTGCTTTTAGCCTATTCATTTCCGCTATAGCTTCGCGCTTCGTCTTAAAACCACTACGATATACTTGTTTTCGTTTGCCGGTTCGATCATCAATCCCGGCGTCGATTCGAAATGACCATACTTTACCTGTTTTTTTAACTGACATTAAGAAACCTTCATGTTGAGATGGAGGTAGGGTGTGGTAAATAGTATGAGTCTGCAAAACTGTTTTCATACAAGGTGTGTATGTCAATTAATTCAAAAAAGTTTAACCCGTTTATATAAAGGGACTTAAAATGGTTATCTATAAATAATGGTATACAAAAGAGCTTAAAACATTTATAATTAACCAAGTTAACTTTCGTAAATCGCTTACGTTATTTTTTTTGCTCAAGTAGTTAGGTAACCTAACTAATATAAGGGAAGGCGTGATAAAATCGAAACGACATCCTATTTTTTTACTCAAATAGTTAGGTAACCTAACTAATATAAAGGGAGGAGTGACGAAATTGAAACAATATTCAGATTTTTTTAATTCGTATAGCTTAGTGCATAGACCTTTAACAAACTATACGAATCATATTTTAGAAAAGCATGGATTATCAAGCTCTTACTGGCGTTTACTTCGTGTGTTAGAAAATGGCGAGTCTAAAAGCTTCCGTGATATCACCGATGCGCTAAAAATTGAGAAACCTTCTGTTACAAACATTATCAAAAAACTGTCGGATCTAGAAATTGTAGAAATACATAGTGGTCAGGACAAACGTGTGAAAATGGTCAAATTAACACCATATGGGAAGGATAAAATGGCTGAAATTCGTAATAGCTTGAATCCATTTTTTGAATATGCACTACAAGGTTTAAGTCATGAGCAGTTAGAAATTGCGGTGGAAGTATTAGATACAATTCGCAAAAATATTACGAAATTATGAGGTGAAGTATGGAAAAAACAAAAGAAAAATTATGGACAAAGGAATTTATCACACTGTCATTAATTAACTTCCTAGCAACAATCGTCTTCTTTTTATTAATGGTAACGATTGCGAAATATGCAGTTAGTGAATTCGATGTTTCGACTAGTACTGCAGGTTTGGCTTCAAGTATCTTTATTATCGGTTCACTATTTGGCCGATTAGGTGGCGGTCAATTTATTAGTAAATTAGGTAGTAAGAAAACATTGTTCTACGGTCTAATTGGCTTTGTTATAACGACGCTACTTTATTTTGCAGCGTTTAACGTTGGCTTATTATTAGTTTATCGTTTATTACAAGGGGTAGCAGTTGGTTTAGTTGGTACAGCAACAGGTACAATTATTGCGCAAATCTTACCAGCCAACCGTCGCGGTGAAGGTATTGGTTACTTCAGTTTAAGTGCGATTTTAGCTACAGCTGTTGGGCCTTATATTGGTATTTTCCTATTACAAAATTTTGATGGTTTTAATACGATCTTTATTTTTAATGCAATTTTAGCGGTAATCGTTTTCGTAATGTTCTTTATGGTTAAATTCCCAGAAAGCTTAATGAAGCCCCTTAAAGCCACTGGTAAAACAACTGTAGAAAAGACAGGCGGCGTTTTCTCAAAATTAATTGAAAAACGTGCTGTACCAATTTCATTAGTCGCTTTATTTGTTGGCTTAGCTTATTCGGGCGTTCTATCATTCATGACGTTTTATACAACAGAAATTAATTTAGAAAAAGTAGGCGGTAATTTCTTCTTAATTTATGCAGCTGTTGTAATTCTTACTCGACCAGTAACAGGGAAATTATT
>NZ_JBALMU010000184.1:0-16645 GCF_036962285.1 Bacillus sp. JJ634 | reverse complement strand
ATGCAAAGGAATAAAACCTTAAACATGGATCCTGTTATTGTAGAGGAATCTATTAAGAAGAAAAAGAAAAAACCTCGGTATTTTGAACCGCAAAAACCAATACCTAAAAGCTTATATTTTAAATTAACTATGAGTAGTTTCATCTTATTGCTTGGTATATGGTCTTTATTAACCTACACAAATATCGTAGATCCACTGTTTTTACCTACACCTACAAGTATTATAACCTCTGGTATCACTCTTTTTACACAATTTAATTTCATAAATGATATTTTCGTAACGTGTTATCGAGTATTTTTAGGGTTTGGGTTAGCGTTACTAATTGGTATCCCGCTTGGTATCTTTATGGGAACTTATAAAGTAGTAGAAGCCTTTTTTGAACCTATCATTTCATTTGTACGTTATATGCCTGTTTCGGCATTTATTCCCCTCTTCATCTTATGGATTGGTGTAGGTGAATTAGAAAAAGTATCTGTCATCTTTTTCGGCAGCGTCTTTTCTATCGTATTGATGGTTGCTGTGGAAGTTAGTGGTGTTCGTCGTGAATTACTAGAAGCTGCATATACACTAGGGTCTTCCAATGTAGGTGTACTACGATCTGTTATATTGCCAGCATCTATGCCCGGCATTTTAGATGCGATCCGCCTTGTTTTAGGATGGGCTTGGTCCTATATCATTGTTGCTGAATTAATTGCCACTGCCTCAGGTATTGGTAGTGTCATCATTGAATCACAAAGGATGTTCCGAATTGGTAATATCATTTTTGGGATATTAACAATTGGAATGCTCGGACTACTCTCGGATGTAATCCTGAAATCGATTGGCAAGAAAATGTTTTCTTGGAATTACGGAAGGTGAGGGAATAATATGGAGCTTTTAGTAAATGTAAAAGATGTTAAAAAAGTGTATGGAGGAAATGGTAAGAAACCTGATGTCCTCGCTGTAGATACCATTAATTTGAAGATAATGAGAAATGAATTTATTACGATTTTGGGACCTTCTGGTTGTGGGAAATCGACATTATTACGAATGATTGGAGGATTAGAAGAGCAAACAGAGGGGACGATTTACTGGCAAGGCGGAGAAATTATTGGACCTTCTGCTAATCGTGGGATGGTGTTTCAGGCTTATTCCTTGTTTCCATGGTTGAATATAGAGGAGAACATTCAATATGGTTTGAAAATTAAAGGGATGGATTCTAAGGAAAGAAAAGAAATTACCAATCGATATATTGAATTAGTAGGCTTACAAGGTTTTGAGCATCATTATCCAAAACAATTATCAGGAGGGATGCAGCAACGTGTAGCTATTGCTCGTGCCCTTGCCAATGATCCTGAAATCTTATTACTAGATGAACCATTTGGGGCACTAGATAATCAAACGAGATTGATTATGCAAGAGTTGCTTCTTGAAATATGGGAGAAAACACATAAAACAATTTTATTTATTACACATGATGTAGAAGAAGCGATTTTTCTTGGTAGTCGTGTTATCACCATGACATCGAGACCAGGAAAAATTAAAGCAGATATTCCAATAAATTTAGCGCATCCTCGTTCCTATAAAATCAAAACAGAAAAAGAATTTCTTGTTTTGAAAGAACAATTAACAGAATTAATTCGCGGGGAAAGTTTAAAAGCAATGGAATTAGAAATTAAATAATGAGGAGGAATACAAATGGTAATGAAAGAGGATTTTATGGTTGAATTTAATCAAATAAAAGATGAGCTTAAGGAACATGCACGCGTGCGTGCTTTGGAATTCTGGACAAGGGAAGACCTTACGCACGAAGAAGTATTTGAGGCTATTAGGGAGAGAGATTGGCTTGAAATGCAGTATGTTATATTTCTTGGAACAGAAATCATTAAATACTGGAATGAGTTTGATCGAGAAATTGTTACAGCGTTATGTAGACATATGCTAGAAGAAGCAAATCATTATGAAATTCTTAGCCGTGTTATAGAAAAGCATGGTTATGAAGCGCCTGTCGCTACTTCAGAAGTGAACAAGGGGTGGGAAAAGATACATTGGAAGGCACTTGAGAAAGATGCAGTCTGTGCGATTGCTGTTTGGAATTGCTCGGAGACATCCACGACTACTACACATGATATCGTGATTGAAAATTGTAGAAGGATTGGTTTGGATGACTTGGCGAAATGTTATGAAAAGATTAAGAGAGATGAAAATTTCCATGTGGGATTAGGAGAAACCATCATTGATAAATATATGGTCACAAAAGAACAAATTATAAACGCAACGGAAGGGATTCGTAAATTTCGAGATGAAATGATGGGTTTTTATAATGATATCTATGAGGTTAGCAATCAAAATGTTTAATAAATTCGCAATATTTAGATGAAGGGTTCCGTACGTTGGAGCTCTTTTTAAGAAATGGCAAATTAGCAAAAGGAGAAATGTGTATGTCGAATGTTACGTATTTAAATCCTGAAACGTTTGAGAATGTGGATGCAGAACGTAAACATCGGAAAGAAAGACTTGCAGGTGCTTTTCGTTTATTTTCTAAATTTGGTTTTAGTGAAGGTGTCGCTGGACATATTACTGTACGAGATCCGAAATACACAGACCATTTTTGGGTAAATCCGTATGGGAAACATTTCAGTGAGATTACTGTATCGAATTTGATTCTTGTAAATGAAAAGGGGGATATTGTAGAAGGAGAGAAATCATTAAACGGAGCAGCATTTGCTATTCATTCTGAAATTCATAAAGCTAGACCAGATGTCATAGCGGCAGCACATGCCCATTCTTTGTATGGAAAAACGTGGGCTTCTTTTGGGAGATTATTAGACCCAATCTCCCAAGATGCTTGTCAGTTTTATAATGATCACGCGGTCTTTGATGACTATACGGGATTAGTGTATGAAACGGAAGAGGGAAAACGTATTGCCAAAACATTAGGAAACTATAAAGCACTTATACTGAGAAATCACGGTTTACTTACAGTAGGACAATCTGTTGATTCAGCTGCTTGGTGGTTTATTACAATGGAACGTTTGTGTCAATCGCAAATATTAGCAGAATCAGTTCAAAAACCAATATTAATTGATGAAAAAAGTGCTTTAAGAGCTGCTGAGCAGACAGGAACAGAGTATGAAGGATGGCTTAATTTTCAACCTTTATGGAACAAAATTGTGAAGGAGGAGCCTGATTTATTGCTGTAATGCCGACTTCATAATAATAAAAAGGTATTATATACTTTTAATATTTTTTACTTATTAGTGTAGTTTTAATTGTTTTCTATATTTTGGTATAATGTTCTTAATGAGAAGGCTTCTTTCTGAATGTATGTTGGCAATATTCTTATACATTCAGGATAGATTGCCTTTCTAATTATCATTACGATAAAGAGTATTGATATACATAGTTATTAGGGGAGGGGGGAGAACATTGATTACAAGAGCTGGTATAATTGGTCCATCTAGCACAGTAAAAATGGTAGTAGAAATTGCGCAGGAATATAAGGAACGTTTACAGATCATTCCTTTTATGTATAAGAATCCAGAAGAAACAACGTCTATAATAGAACAAAATCAAAGTGTGGTGGATCTTTGGGTACTTGGTGGACCCGTTCTTTATCCTTTTGTAAAAGAAAGTGGTTCTAACCAGCCTTTTTTCTTTCTTCAATTAGATGGTGCTAGTTTGACAAAGACAATGATTGAAATCAGTTATAATAATCAGCGGCATTTACAAAATATGAGTATAGATATTATCCCTAAACGTGATGTTTATGAGACTTTTGAAGATCTTAATTTGCAGAGTCAATCTATTTACTCTAAGGAATTTCATAAGGATATGCCAATAGAAGAGTTACTGGACTTCCATAGGCAATTATTTAACGAAAATAAAGTAGATATTTGTTTAACGTGTTTATATGCTATATTTGAAAAATTACAATCGGAAGGTATACCTTCATACTGGATTACGCCTACACGTACTAATATCCGTGAAACGTTGACAAATGCCATTCACCATTGGGAAACAAAATATTTTAAAGAATCCCAAATTTCCATTATTTTGATTAAGGTTAATGATGGAGAAGAAAAGGAGAATTTTGCATTATCTTATAATCAGCATCGATTAAATTTGCAAATACAGTCAGTCATTGTTAATTTTTCTGAATCTCTTTCAGGTTCAATTGTGAATCTTGGAATTGGTACCTTTATTATTTTTTCAACGAGAGGATCTTTACAAAGGTCACCAGAACATGTAGTTGATTTATTGGAGAAAATCTCATTGGTGACCGATTATCCCGCAAATATTGGTATTGGGTATGGTGATACAGCGTTGGCAGCGGAAAAGCATGCCAGAATCGCATTGAAAAATGCACAAAAATATGCTCCTTTTTGTGCATTTCTTGTTGATGATAGAGGAATGATAGAAGGACCTCTTCAAGAACAGAAAAGCATCTCTTTTGGTTATAGAGTAGAAGATAGAGGAATGAGTGAAAAACTTAAACAATGTGGAGTGACGGTTACTACATTTAATAAGATATTGTCAGTGCAAAAAAGAGCAGGTAATCATTCTATAACAGCATCACTTCTTTCAGAATGGCTAAAAATGACGCCAAGGAATGCAAGACGTATACTTAATAGTTTAGTAGAACAAGATATAGCCGAAATAGTTGGAGAAGAAGCACCGGTATCGAAAGGACGACCACGAAAGATATATAGAGTGAATAGTATGTAGGCTAAAGCTTTTTATATACTTTGTAATACGCATTGACAGATACACTAAGTAAGTTCAAAGAATTTGATGGATGAATTGGAAGGCTGCGAATGTGCTTATGGAAGGAACGGAGGACACCTAAAACAAGAGTAAGAAAATTCACAGGTTTAGATGTAATAGGTTATCAATCATATGAATAGGGAAATGTTCGTAAGAAATACTGGAGAGTTTTAGAAACTTCAATCTCACACAGAAACCTCGATCACTCTTATTGAAGTTATCGAGGTTTCAAAAGTTTAGATTCAAAATATGAACAATTGCGTCATATTTAAGAGGTCATTAATTTCCTGCTCCTTTAAGTGCTAATTTAATTCCTTGTTTAAGGACACCTATCATCGCTTCTCGTTCAAGTAAGAGTCGTTGTGCTTGCTGAACAGAGATTTCTTGAAAGGATAAGATATCACCTGGTTTTAATTGAGCGATGAGCGGCAGGTCGACTGATGCGACTTCACCGATTCGCGGATAGTCGCCTGTTGTTTGATGATCGGCCATTAAAAGAATTAGGCGGCCATTAGGAGGAACTTGAATCGAACCAAATGTAACGGGTTCAGACAAATATTCTTTTGGCTCTGCTAATGATAGAGGAGTTCCTTTTAAACGATAGCCCATACGATCTGAGTTCATGGAAATGGTAAAAGGTTTCGTGAAAAATTGTTCTTGGCTATCTCGTGCAAATTGTGAAAAATGTTTTCCTTTCATAATAAAAACGGTATGTTTCTTATTAAAATGCGGGATACATTCATAAGAAATATGCCATTTTAATGGAAGGTGGTTTTTCGTCGTCATGCAAGTAGATCGTTCGATAAGTTTGGTTATGTAAGGAGAGGGAGAATAGCTTGATAATTGGTCGCCGCTTTGAACGGCGCGTCCTTGTACACCTCCTATTCGTGCTTTTAAAAAAGTGGAGCGACTGCCCATTACTTTTGCAACATGAATCCCTCCTGCAATGGCTAAATAGGCGCGACAGCCATTTTTACAAAAACCAAATGAAAGCTTACTGCCTTTGCGAATAAAAATCGGTCGCCATAACGGCAACGGTTCATTATCAATGGTTGGAGACAAATCCGCTCCACAAATAGAGATGAATGTATCGTCCTCGAAAAGGATGGCAGGCCCAATAAGGGTCATTTCTAGTGTTGCTTGCTGTTCATCGTTTCCAACTAGGAGATTGGCGATTCGGTGGGCAAATGTATCCATCGCTCCAGAAACGCTGACCCCGTATTGCTGATAGCCGTGACGTCCTAAATCTTGTATTGTCGTTAACATGCCAGACCTGATAATGGTAAACATCGTTTTATACAGCTCCTTATCCTCATTATCTACCCCTTTTTGTTTCGTAAATTGGTGTATTCTGCTTCTGAAATTGGTACAAAACGTATTTGATCGCCGCTTTTCAGTAAAGACGGTGGTTCGGCATTTTCAAGAAATAGTGCAAGCGGTGTCTGACCGATTATCTGCCAGTCCCCAGGTGAATCGAGCGGATATACGCCCGTTTGCTCACCGCCGATTCCAATAGAGCCTGCTGGAACAAACAGACGCGGGCTCGTACGTCGAGGGCTATGAAGTTTTTGATTTAATTCACCTAAATAAGGGAAACCAGGAGCGAAGCCAATCA
This sequence comes from Bacillus sp. JJ634, assembly GCF_036962285.1. Classification (NCBI taxonomy): domain Bacteria; kingdom Bacillati; phylum Bacillota; class Bacilli; order Caryophanales; family Bacillaceae; genus Bacillus; species Bacillus sp. JJ634. The sequence goes on along the minus strand of NZ_JBALMU010000184.1, from coordinate 10,284 downwards.
TATAGACGGTGTATGTACGCTCAGAATGAAGTTGGATGACTTCTTTTGGCGTCAGCTTTGTGTACTGCGCCACATCAAGTAAATCCGGTCCTAGCTGCCCCCCATAACAAACAGGGATATCGATTTGTTTAACTTTCTTCGTTGTGTGAGGAGGAGTTTTTTTGAAAAGGCTGTTTATTTCCTCACAAACGATTTCATAAGGAGAACGCTTTGCTCCGTATTGTTTTTGTACAATTAGCGGGTTATATAGGACGGTGAGTGTTATCATGGCTGGGATATACTCAATCAGCCAATCAGGTTTGAGGTGCTCTAATGTTTGTGCAAGTTGATGTAGTTTTTGCCATTGTGCAACGTGTAGCTCAGATTCTAATTCAATTGTGACTGCTTGATCGCCCAACGGATAAATGGAATAGGTCATTTTTTCACCTCCAAATTGTATAGAATGGTTATATAAGAATTTATTCAAGTTCAGCTGGTTGTAATACTGATAGTGAGAGGAAGTTTGAGTACATTGGTTTCTGAATAAACACACAGTTCAATGAATTTGCAACGAGGTAAACTTTTGCTAGAATAAGGACAGCTAAATATTTTAGGAGTGTTGTGTTGTGAATCACAGGTTATCGAATAGTATATGTTATATACCGCCCAAGGGTGATTTTATTACTTTTGAGAACGAGGAAGCTTATATTGCAAAAGGTATTGAGTGGAAATTGTTCACAGAACGTTCAGTTAAGAAAGAACTTGTGTATAAATCAAACGGTTATCAAGCAAGGGTCAAGCTAGTTGGGTATGAAGAGTATGGCGGCAGTACACAAACTATCGTGGTGGAGTTTGAAGATGGCAGCCTTGGCTGTATTCATCCTGCCTATTTAAAGGAAATGCAAAGCGCTAGTTTTGGAAAAGACTCATTTATAGAAGAGGCGACAACGGCAACAGATTCCCATGCAGAACAAGCAGAGGTAAAGTCCGACAAGAAGTCTAAATCTAAGGCTAAAAAAGAGCCGGCACAACCGAAACTTGTGTTGCCTGAAGATAAGGTTCATTTCACCGCAACGGTTAAAGAATTCACAGCGAAAATGAATCATTTTACCGGAGAAGAAGATGAAGTCATTCTTCTTGAACATGTCAAAATAGAAGGCGAACAGGAGCTGGAAATTGGAGATGCTTGGTGCAGCTATAGCAAAACGTTAAAAAAACTGGAATTAGCAGAAGGGGACAGCCTTGAATTCGATGGTAAAATTGTTGATAAAAAGTTTGACAAAGCGATTCGTTATAAAATAAATAATCCATCAAAGCTGAAAAAAACAACAACATCCTAATTGGGAGTTTAAGGGGGAATAGGGCAATGAAACTTCGTGTTTCTGCAGTACAGTATCATTTACATACGATTAGCTCATTTGAGGAATTTGCTAAGCAATGTGAGCATTATGTAAAGACAGCTCAAGAGTTTGAAGCAGAATTTGTTTTATTTCCTGAGTTTTTTACGACTCAACTATTATCAATTGGTAATGAACAAGGACAAGGCTTAACGATTCAAGATTTACCAAGTTTCACGGAGAAATATCACGCACTGTTTAGTCAGCTTGCACAAGAAACAGGGATGCATATTATTGGAGGCACTCACGTTATTGAACGAGAAGGGTGTTTGTATAATGTAGCTCATTTATTTTATCCAGATGGTCGGATTGCGGGGCAAGCGAAGCTTCATAGTACACCGACTGAAGTGCATGAATGGAATATGCATAAAGGTGATAAGTTGAATGTGTTTGATACGGATAAAGGACGGATTGCGATTTTAACATGCTATGATATTGAATTCCCGGAAATTGTAAGAATGGCAAGGGCGAAAGGAGCCGATGTCATCTTCTGTCCATCTTGTACAGATGATCGTCATGGCTTCCATCGCGTTCGTTATACAGCGCATGCTCGTACAATTGAAAATCAAGTGTATGTTGTCACGACTGGAACAGTCGGTTCGCTTCCGACGGTTGACTTTATGCGTGCCAATATCGGTCAGGCAGCGGTCATTACACCTAATGATATTCCATTCCCGCCAAAAGGAATTTTATGTGAAGGTGAGCTGAACCATGACATGATTATTACGGCTGACCTTGATTTAGACTTATTATATCAAGTTCGTGAGAAAGGTTCCGTGACAACATGGCGAGATCGCCGCACGGATTTATATCCTGATTGGGAGACATCCGATTAATAATGGCATACTATAGCGAGTTTTTTGTGTTCGATCAACAGAAGCCACGGCGTGCCGTTTTACGGAATTATACAGAAGCGGATTTTGATGAATTAATCAAAGTTCAATCGGAGTGCTTTCCGCCTCCTTTTCCAGAGGAACTATGGTGGAATCGTGAGCAGTTAAACAATCATATTACACTCTTTCCAGAAGGAGCTATCTGTGTGGAAGTAAACGGACAATTAGCTGGTTCACTTACGACTCTTTGCGTGGATTTTGATCCAGCTCATCCTACGCATTCCTGGTCTGAGATAACGGATGATGGGTATATTCGTAATCATCAAGGCAACGGAGATACACTGTATGTTGTCGATATTAGTATTCGACCAAAGTATCGAAAGTTTGGACTTGGAAAATGGATGATGCTGGCGATGTATCAGCTTGTTATTGAGAAGAAGCTTGATCGCTTATTAGGTGGTGGCCGAATACCTGGATTTAAGCAGGTTTCCGGCAGGATGACAGCGAAAGAATATGTAGAAAAAGTTTTGTCTGGTGAGCTAAATGATCCAGTCATTAGCTTTTTATTAAAATGTGGCCGAACGCCCATAGCTGTTGTTGAAAACTATTTGGAAGATGATGAATCACAAAATTATGGCGTGTTGATGGAATGGAAAAATCCGTTTAAATAATGATGGCTAGTGTAAATGAGGATAGCTGTTATGTTTTTCATCATTGGTAATTAAGTATTTTTATATAAAGCTAGGTCCTACTGGATCTAGCTTTTAACTTTTTACCGATTTTCATGATGATAACTACTTTTTATATGTTTTGGTAAAAATACTTTTAAAGATAATGATAATGATATATGTATTCAGAGTATTCTTATATATTAATAGAATGTGTTTTTTTGAAAAATACATTTGTGTTTTTATGAGTTGTTTATTATTATAAAATAGGAAAACGGTTGCGCGTAGTAATCTTGCTAATAAATCGAGAATTAATTAAGAAGCTAGTATAGAGAAGTATAGCCGTTAATTTGTATTCGAAGGAGTCAATCATGTCAAACAAAGAATTAAAGAGAGGATTAGAGGCACGTCATATTCAGATGATTGCTTTGGGCGGTACCATTGGTGTGGGCTTATTTATGGGCTCAGCTAGTACAATTAAATGGACCGGACCATCTGTCATGCTAGCTTATGCTGTCGCTGGTCTTTTTATATTTTTCATTATGCGCTCAATGGGGGAAATGCTTTATTTAGAGCCTACTACGGGTTCATTTGCAACCTTTGCGAGCAATTATATTCATCCTTTAGCAGGGTATATGACTGCGTGGAGTAATTGGTTCCAATGGGTAATTGTCGGAATGTCTGAGATTATTGCTGTTGGGATGTATATGAAGTATTGGTTCCCCGACTTACCTGCATGGATACCAGGCGTGATTGCCATGGGTATTCTAGGAGCTGCAAACCTCATTTCTGTAAAATCCTTCGGAGAATTTGAATTTTGGTTTGCACTCATTAAAATTGTAACAATTGTACTACTGATTGTTGCTGGTTTTGGCTTAATCTTCTTCGGATTAGGAAATAACGGCCAGGCGATTGGATTATCAAATCTTTGGGAAAATGGCGGCTTCTTTACAGGAGGATGGACAGGCTTCTTTTTTGCACTTTCTCTTGTTATAGCAGCCTATCAAGGGGTTGAACTAATCGGGATCACTGCGGGTGAAGCGAAAGATCCACAGAAGACTATAACAAAAGCAATTCAAACCATTATATGGCGTATTTTAGTCTTTTATATTGGTGCCATTTTTGTTATTGTAACAGTCTATCCTTGGGATCAATTGGGTGAACTCGGCAGCCCCTTTGTTTCAACGTTTGCTAAAGTTGGAATTACTGCAGCTGCAGGTATCATTAACTTTGTCGTCATCACAGCAGCAATGTCGGGATGTAACAGTGGGATTTTCAGCGCAGGACGTATGCTTTATACGCTAGCAATGAACGGTCAAGCTCCTAAAATTTTTGCGAAAGTATCTAAGAATGGCATCCCAGCCTATTGTACGATTGCTGTCCTGATAGGTTTAGCTATTGGTGTTGTCTTGAATTATCTTGCTCCGCCAGAAATCTTTGTCTATGTTTATAGTGCCAGCGTTCTGCCTGGAATGATTCCATGGTTTGTGATACTGATTAGTCAGCTTAGATTCAGAAAGGCAAAAGCTGCTGAGATGGGTAGCCATCCATTTAAAATGCCTTTTGCCCCTTATAGTAACTATGCGACAATTGCATTTTTACTAATCGTGCTAGTTGGGATGTGGTTTAACCCTAGCACTCGTCTATCTCTTATTGTTGGAATCGTTTTCCTAGCTCTTGTTGTAGCAAGTTATTACATGTTAAAAATGGACAAGCGAGTACCATTAGAAGTTAAACCGGATGATAATATTTCTAAATGATAACAAGCTGACGTCATTTCGGTAAAAGAGTCCGTAATACAAGTGATTCTGTTATAAGGGATTAAAGCCCTGTCATTTAATTCAAGGAAACATAATAGTTGCAATCATCATTCAAGCGAGGTTGCAAACGTAATGTTTGTTAAAATAGAAGTAAATAGGAAAGAGAGCTCAGTCTTTAAAGACTGAGCTCTCCTTGTGTTATGAAATGGCTGTTTCAGGCTAAAGATAATGGCTAGTATATACACATAAAATCATCTTACATTTCTAGGATTCTTTCTATCAAAACTACCAATCTTTGGGGAGTGGCGGGAACGTGGAATTAATTCCCGCTAAAAATGATTGAAAATTAGAAATTTGCATTCTTTAGTTTTTTATATAAACTTGTTAATATAGAAGTTAACTATTATACCAATCATAGGAGTGAACAATCATGAGTGTACACAAGGCTATCACGTTACATGCCCAAAAACAAAATCAAGATTTCACTAAATTTACTCGTTTAGACCAACAACGGGAAGAGTATATTCAAGAGGCTATAGATTTATGTAAAGCAGGAAAGAACTTTACAACAGACAAAATTAATGAAGTCACTTTGCAAATTAATGTGCTTGCAAATGAGAGATTTATCCCTACTCGTAAACTCGTTACGTCCGAAATGGTTCGTGTTTATGTCGAGTCATTGAACTAACCAATCCCATGGCTAAAAAGCCATGGGATTCTTTCTCGCAAACATCTTTCCCTCATAGAAAGAGGCAGGGGGAGGGACATATAGAAATTAGATTCCATGCTGTTCACAATATTCATTAATTAGCTGTTCAATTTGATTAAGCTCTGGATATTTCCCGGAAAAGGAAAATTTCACTTCTTCAACAAACGCCCCTTCATTATATACGTGAATTGCCCCATTTTGCTCGATTACACTATACTCGGGTTCAAATCTATATCCATTCCGTTCTATAGCACCCATCTGTAAAAAGCATCTCCTTAAAACGCAATTTATTCACTGTTATTATTATTTCACGTTCTAGCTTGTAATAATCTAGAAGTTTTATTTTTCTTTTATGGATTTAACTAATCAACAAATTCTAAATGGCCTTTTTCTAATGTTGCTGGTTTCTTCAAACTTTCAACAGGAAAAATAAATGTCCATGGCATACTAGTTTCTCGTTGAATGACTAGTGATGGAAGGATAAAGATATGCTCTGCGATGATTTCTTTATTTTCAATATAACGTAGTTTTTTATTATGGAATAAAAGTACTTGTTGGCTAAAATTATGGACAAGTACGGTAATTAATAGTTCTCCTTTATGATTAGTGGCTTGCCATAAAGGGGTTAGTTGCATATTAGCAGGATTGGATAAGCTCGTTTCGGAATGAATTTCCTCAATTCTTTTACGATCTTTAAGGGATAAGGTTTTATCCCATGATGGTTCAAACTGAAGCTTTTGCATGTACGGACACCTCTTCTTTTAAACTAACCTTATTTTAACATAGGGGTTGCTTCAAAAAGGCAGCCATAGTTTTAACTTATTACATCAATAATCACTAGGCTAGTCATGTTAGAGTGCTTAGCTCAGTCTTTATAATAAGGCTTAGTTTTCAGATAGTCTAGCCTCCAAAAACGCGAAGGAGGCTGGCGGTTATCTATAAAGAAAGAAAAGATTTGGTTTAATGAATGAAAGATTGTTGGAAATTTCCTATAACAAAAGGGTTTCATGGTTATTAGCGTCGATTGTCGACTCATATTTACATGTTAGATTTTATCCTCAAATGATCCTTTAACTCGTGGAAATACAGCTTCATTATGGGCATTTAATAAGGCTTTTGCTTTTTCGATTTCATTTGAAGATAGATATTCTACGAAAGCTTTATGTTCATTTAGTGAATGGGTTATTACATCTGTTCCTAATAGGGAAAATGTTTGTAATGAGATGAGCGGAGATCCTAATCGATCATACATATTCCGAAACGTTTCACTTTCACTTGCTAGTATCAATTGAAAATGAAATTCATAATTTAGTTGTGCATACTCTCTTTTGTTCATATCTTCTTTGTCCATCTTAGCAAGGATGCCTCGCATCTTCTGAACACACGTTTCTCTTGATTTTTCGGTCAGCTTATCTATACACATTAATTCCAAAACATTTCTGATTTTTAAAATATCGGACATTTCTTCACGAGAAAAACCTTTAACTATTGTCCCTTTTCGTGGGATTTTTTTAACGATTCCTTCTAATGATAAAAGATAGAATGCTTCACGTACTGGAGCTCTACTAGTGCCAAATAGCTGAGAGTACTCAGCTTCTATTAATTTATCTCCTTCCTTAATTTTCCCTTTCATAATATCTTCTATGATACTTTCTTTTATTAACTTGGGAAGAGCGTTATCAAGCATTTTTGATGTAGTCATATGATCAGTCCCTCTAAAAGTATTTTGTTTTCATAGGTAGTAGACATAATTTTTTTATGATTTATCATATACTATAACTCAATTATTCGATTTTTTAAAATATTTAATTGGAATTTTTTGAAAAATAAATTGACAAATAATGTTAATTTAGTTTAAGGTTACAATAACATAAAATTGTCGACAATCAACATTTTTATTGTTTTAATGAAAAATTAATCATTTAAGGAGGTTTAAAGACATGAAGCCACTTCAAAATTTAAGAGTATTAGATTTGACAAGGATTTTAAGCGGGCCATATTGTACAATGACTCTTGCTGATATGGGAGCAGATGTGATTAAAATTGAATCTCCTCAAGGTGATGATACACGTGCTTGGGGTCCTCCTTTTATTGGGAGTGAAAGTACTTATTTTCTTAGCGTGAATCGTAATAAAAAAAGTTTGGTACTAAACCTAAAAACTTCTGAAGGAAAAGAGATATTTTTGGATCTCGTTAAATCTTCCGATGTTGTAGTAGAGAACTTTCGTCCAGGCACATTAGATAAATTAGGGATTGGTTATGATGTACTGAAGAAAATTAATGAGAAAATTATACTTGCCTCTATTTCTGGTTTTGGACAAACGGGACCTTATGCCAAACGACCTGGTTACGACGTGATTGCGCAAGGCATGGGGGGATTGATGTCTGTCAATGGAGAACCTGATGGTCCGCCTTTGAAAGCTGGATATTCTTTTGCTGATGTAGGTACCGGAATGTGGGCTTTAATTGGTATATTGCTAGCATTGCATGTAAGAAACAGCACGGCAAAAGGACAATGGATTGATACATCGCTCATGGATACAATGATCTCTTGGCAAACTTATTTGGCGACGAGCTTTTTTGCTACAGGAAATAATCCAAAGCCGATGGGGAATGCTCATCCTAGTATTTGTCCATATCAAACCTTTCCAGCAAAGGATGGTTATTTTAATATTGGGGTAGGTAATGATCATCAATGGAAGATTCTTTGCGAAATTATGGATCTTGATATTGCTGATGATTCTCGATTCTTTACTAACGAGAAAAGGGTAATAAACCGCGATCAATTAATACCTATATTAGAAGAAGTATTTAGGACACAATCTTATAAGTATTGGGTCAATTTACTTGATGAGTTTGGTATCCCAGCTGGTCCTGTGTACCAACTTTCCGAATTATATGCCGATCCTCATATATTAGATAGGGACATGTTACTTTCAGTACAACACCCAACACTGGGAGAAATTAAACAGATAGGGATTCCTGTTAAACTTTCAGATACACCAGGTGAGGTGAGAACTCCACCTCCTTTATTAGGGGAACATTCTTATGATATTTTGCAAGATTTAGGATATAGTAGAGACTACATCAATCAATTGTTTGAAAAGGGGATTTCTAGATGTGTAAATCCAGTTAGTGAAAATGCTGAAAGGGAATTTAAGAAATAAATATTTATATCACTAATTAAATAGTCGACAATCTACACTTATAAATAGAGAAATTTTGATTTAGATGAGCAGGAAAAAACGTAGATTAATAGAAGTATTTAATAAAATTCATGATGTTCTAAAATGCAAACGCTTTCAAATCTATCTGTACAGTGCAACCAAACTGAACATTCGTATGTGCAATACACCAATGTAGCTCATGCTTGAAACTTATTAGATTTAGGGAGGAAACATTCTATGAGCATTGAAATCGTAGCAATTCTGGTACTTTTAATCATGTTCATCATTGGATCTGTGCTTCCGATTAATATTGGAGTGTTTGGTTTTGTTGCCGCTTTTATCATTGGCGTAGTCGTTAGCGGGCTTAGCGTTGATGACCTCTTTAGTGTATTTCCTGCAGATTTATTCGTTCTACTTGCTGGAGTCACTTTCTTATTCGCTATTGTGCAAAAAAATGGCACAATTGACTTGATTAGTCGATGGGGTCTCCTTTTAGTTAGGGGTAATCTTGGGTTGATACCATGGGTTATGTTCGCATTAGGAGCTATTTTGACAAGTATCGGTACTTCAGCAATTGCTGTCGCCTCTATATTACTTCCCATTGCGTTACGACTTGCTGCTCAATATAAGATTAATTCCCTTATGATGGGGTTAATGCTTCTTATAGGAGTGACTGCAGGCGGCTTTTCTCCTCTTCATCTTTTCGGTGTAATTGTCAATGGTATGATGGATTCTCAAAATATTCCGCATTCACCAGTTATGCTTTTCTTAAATACTTTTATCTTTTGTGTAATTGTAGGGATTATCATATTCATTATTTTTGGCGGCTTGCGTTCATTTATTAAGAAAGATTCTGCTCAAATATATACAGCTGCTACAGTAGAAGGTGTTCATTTAAATGAAAATAATCTTCCTGAGGAAGATCCTAAAAAATCAGAAGATAAATTGACTTGGTATAAGGGATTTACACTTCTTGGAATAGCCCTTTTAGTTATTTTAGCTCTTGGATACAATGTAAACATGGGATTTGCAGCGTTTGGGGTAGGACTTGCTTTATCATTAATGGCTCCGAAAAGACAAGAAGGTGTCCTACAGAGTATGCCTTGGCCAATTATTCTTATGGTAACGGGGATTGTCACTTATGTAGGAGTACTAGAACAAATAGGTGCCATTGATTATATGACAAAGTTAATAGCTAGTATGAATAATTCTATAATGGCAGCTCTTGCGGCATCCTATATTGGAGGAGTTATCTCATCTTTTGCTTCCACAACAGGTTTCTTAGCAGCTATTATTCCACTTGCTATTCCAATTTTACAGGATCCTGCGGTTTCATCAATCGGAGTCGTTTCATCTATCTCAATTGCATCGAGTATTGTTGACATAAGTCCTTTCTCTACCAATGGAGCAATGATGCTTGCAAATGCACAAGGGATAAAGCAAAATGAGTTTTTTAGAAAACTTTTAATTGTATCTGCTTGTTTTGTGGCTTTCGGACCAGGGCTTGCTTGGCTCATATTCGTAGTAATTGGAACACCTTGGTAGTACAAAACTATAAAACGAATAATGGACATATACAAAAAAGTCCATCATTCGTTTTTTTATTTTTACATATATTATGATAGAAAATCTGATGTAATAAATAAAAGATAAGGACACTTAATCATTAATATGGGCTGTATGTATGGATTGTATTGCTGAACTCTATGTTGCCAGAACAGCTAGTGTATTTTTAAGTTTGTAAATTAAGTTTAATTATGTAGTGCCTATG
>NZ_JBALMU010000183.1:773-1921 GCF_036962285.1 Bacillus sp. JJ634 | reverse complement strand
AAATATAGCACTTATCATTTCATTTTTATTAGCAATCATATTTTTTCTATGTTTTCAATTTCGTTACATTTAATATCTCTATTTTATTTCACTAATTCCGTCCCTTAATTTGCAGCGAGACGCATAATGACTCATTAAAAATACATTGAATAACTCAATCTTATCATTTCTTCTTGATACAAATACCATCGACACTTCTGAAATCGTTACTCCTTCAGTGTCTCAATTCTTCCGTTTCAATAAGTCGGTGCCTCCCGTTGGAGGTGAACCTCTATTAGTCTCACAAGAACCTTATTAATCGATAAAAATCTGCCTTACATGGTTGATTGATTCTTCATTAGTCTAGTGGCTATCCTTCCATGTTAATTAAACATTTCATTGGTACTGTGCCATAACTTTCACTGATATAAAGGCAAGTTATACAGTAACTGATATCATTATTGTCTTCCTCGCCAACGATTCTGCTCCGTAGTAAAAAAGCGTCTCTTGCTTTTGAAGAAACGCATCCGTTAGCACAATAAGGCATATCAATGATTTAATCTTTGTAAGATTTGAGCCTCATTCTTTATTCTTGATATTACATCGTCCTCATTCAACACAAAAGATTTATCATCAAAATCAAGCCTATCAATCATTTCACTAATTTCAAACCAAACAAAAAGGTCATCTGAACTATCTAATTCCGTAGCAACAATTTGAAATATCCTATGTGCCAATTCAAATATCTTTGTATAGTCATTAGCTTTTATGATTTTACTTGTTAAAAGACCTATGTAAGCTCTTGCACATATCTCAAAGGTTGGCTCTTTAATTACCAACTCTTCTAATGCTCTTTTAAAATACACTTCGACTTCAAATAGATTATCATCGAATGAAAAGGAAGAGAGAATATTTAAGGATGGTGATGATGCATTTTTTTTCAATAGACTGTGAGACCAATTTACATAATTCTCAGTTGAAACCGTTCCCTTATGAATTTTATAAAATAAAACATTTGTTTCCACTTTATCACCCCTATCAAAGATTATTTTCCTTGAACCACATAAATAATCCTTCTTCTACTAACCTGCCCTGTTCATATTATAAGAAATAGCAGTTTAATGGTACTGAAACCAAACAAACCATCCTTTTTCCTTACTTTTAGCTAA
>NZ_JBALMU010000183.1:412-640 GCF_036962285.1 Bacillus sp. JJ634 | reverse complement strand
TTTTTGTAATTCTATAAATAAGATATTGACCTACTGCAAAAAGACCTGCAAAATACGCCCCTGTAAAACAAAGTATTAATGTATCGCTATTATTTAAACTTGCAGGGAAATCTATTGGATTTTGTAAAAACCCTAATAATAGAGGTCCAAGAATTCCAGATAAAATATAGCACAACAAGGAATAGACCCATTTTGCTTTTATAAATCTACTTGTAAAATAATCAATGG
>NZ_JBALMU010000183.1:0-339 GCF_036962285.1 Bacillus sp. JJ634 | reverse complement strand
CACAGAAGTGTAAATAATAACTGACATAACAAATCCTGTTCCTATAACATAAGAATCACTGCTGTCACTATAATTAGTATCATGTTTCAATAGTTCCATTCCTAATAACACAAGATAAATGATTACATTACCAACAATGACTGAAAAGAAGGCTGAAATAATTTTGAATTTAAGCAACTTAATCCCTTCTTTCTACGGAGATGACAACCTATAAATAATATTAATACATTTTCATACTGTGTTTAAGAATAATTGAAATTTTCATTTCACTATCCTGCCTCGTTAGCAGGATAAGCAAGGCTACTGTAACACCCCTTCTTCTTCAACTCTTGCACCGTT
>NZ_JBALMU010000182.1:0-22460 GCF_036962285.1 Bacillus sp. JJ634 | reverse complement strand
GCGTGTAAAACGAATGATACTAGATAACAAGCTCCATCCTATATATAAATTATAGCTGTAAAATGTTGAAATAGGTATAGAAATTGTTTAGTTAAGGAGTTGAGTTGATTGAAAGTATTAATTCGCTGGACATATTTTTTAAATAAAAAAGGAACAGCTTCTTTTCTTTCTGAATGGCTTGAGGCTGAGTCTGCGCTAGCCATTGTAGAAGATTTAGAAAAAACAGGGCGGGTAAAAGCGGTAGAATTTGAAGATGAAGTAGGAACTGTATGGACAAAAAAAGAACTTGTTAAGCTGTTGACTGAGGTTGAAGATGAACCTCAAAATGTTACAGTCTTTTTTGACGGCAGCTACCGAAAAAACGAAAGACTGGCAGGACTTGGTGTTGCCCTTTATTATACGCAAAATAAGAAGAACTGGAGAATTCGGAAAAATGCACTGCTTCATCAATTAGAATCGAATAATGAAGCTGAGTATGCAGCATTTTATGAAGCGGTTAAGCAGCTTGAGGAATTAGAGGTACATCATCAAAGCTGTGTGTTTAAAGGAGATTCACTCGTTGTACTAAATCAGCTCTCGGGAGAATGGCCGTGCTATGAAGAGCAATTAAATCGATGGATTGACCGCATCGAGGAAAAGTTAGCAAAGCTTCACATTCGTCCTGTATACACACCGATTTCAAGAAAAGATAATCAAGAAAGTGACCAATTGGCATCACAAGCTATAAATCGAGAAGAAATTTTCGGCAAGATGCAAATAGAAAAGAAGGAGTTATGACCAGAAATGAATCGGAAGAAGATTTATGAAGAAGTCGAAGAAATGCTATCCTTTTGCGAAGGCTGTTTTGTACAAAAACATTTTCGAAAGGAGAAGGGACGTACGTTTGCGCATCAATTTTGTTTATCTCAATGTACGGTAGGAGAAAAATTAAAAAAGCTTGGTCAAGAATTAACGAATTTAAATGAAAAATGAGTCTTTTCTCGTGCCTTTGTTCGAAAAAATTGTCATACATGCCCTTTATGAAGAATAGTAAAATAGTTGAAAGAGCACAGGGGCAGGAGGGACAAAATGAAACGAAACAAGGAGAAGGAAAAGCTTTTTTATATTCCAGAGATGGATGATTTATTATTAGATTTAAATACAGAACTAGAAGCAGATGAAGAGTCTCTGTTTTATTTTAAGAAGAGAATGACTCAAAAGCAAAGGTGTCAGACCCCAATACATCTTTCTAAGCCATTTACATAGTGTATTTCTGGTAAGTGTCCAACGTCGTCTTATGAGTCATTCTCTTTTTCGAATTTAAGCTATTGCTCCTTTTGAACAGATTGGAAGTATGTTTTAAGCATTGCTTTGTTTTCAACAATATCAGCTAATGTATATTGATCAAGCACTTGGAAAAAAGCATCTAAAGCTGTGTTGAGTACAAACTTCAAAGAGCATACAGGAGCGATAACACAGTTGTTATGATCTTTGTAGCATTCTACTAAATAGAAATCCTCTTCTGTTTGGCGGACTAATTCTCCAATATTAATGTCAGCAGGGGCTTTCGTAAGTCTAAAGCCGCCATTTCTTCCTCGAACTGTCTCGATATACCCCGTTTTTCCGAGATTATGCACAATTTTCATTAGATGATTTTTCGATATATCATAAACTTCAGAGATTTCTTTTATATTCGTTAGTTTCTCATTATCTTGAGTCGCTAAATAAATTAATACTCGAATGGAATAATCAGAATAGCTGGTTAACCGCATAATTTTCGCCTCACAATCTACACCCGTTCTGTTGAATAAGTTATCAAACTTCTCCAAAAATATATAGCGAATAGGCAAAACATATTATTAAGTGAGAAAGTTTCTTACTTTATAATAGCATAATTGTAAACATGATGTAATGATATGCTTCAGAACGTAAGTAGTAGAATGATATCTATATCTATAACGGAGGGAGAACTCGTAAGTGAAAATAAAAAAACGCCAAAAAAGGCGTTTCAGTTAGTTGTTATTGATTGGTTTTATTTGTCATATTAGTTAATACTCTAGCATTAGGATCTGTATCCCCATAACCGAGAGCATTATCTGTGTTGTTTTCTTCAAAAACAGACGGCGTATTAACGGATTTCTTTTGTTGTTTCTCGTTATTTTGATTTTGTTGGTTTGTCAAACGAATTTACCTCCTATATACATATTAAGATACGCAATTTTCATTTTTCTACATCATGGAGGCGATCCTCATATTCCGTTTCAGCCATTCCATATAGTCCATTCATCTCTTGTTCATCTGGATCAAGACCTAGATAATTATCCCCTTTGTTCTCCATTGTTTCTTTAAGCTCTATATCATTTTTCTTCATCATTTTCATCACCTCCACTTATTATGGTGGCTAAAAAAGAGACAAGTATACGTATTTGAATATCTGAATGAGAAGCAAGATAGATTAGTATTCATTTATATTGTGACATCTAAGAAGAATGGAAGAGGCGAAAATATAGAACAAAGGGGAGCAATCTTAAAGTAAGATTGCCCTCGATATTTACATACGAGCTATTCTTGTTCGGGTTTGTGTGCATGAAGAGGAGGTGGAACCAACCACCCTTTATTCTTGTTCAGTCTCAAAACTTTTGCACCCAATTGTGCCTTAGCCGCATGGAATTGGCCATACATCATAGCAATATCTTCTCTAATACATTGCCCAATTGCTTGACTGCATGCAACTAACCCCTTTGCGATATCCATGGAAAGAGCAGTGCTAATTTCTGGATCAGTAAATCTTGCTCCAACAGGTATGTCTTCTAATTTGGCAACTGGACGGTCAGGTGAGGCAGGAGGGAGTCCAAGACCGTTTGCTTTTAGTAATTCCTCTAACTGTTGATTTTCATTTTGCATACCCTCGATAGCTTCTTCGATAAGTTTTTTTAGATCCCCATCACCAGCATGCTGAAGAAATGTTTGATATGCAGTGATGAAGCCATTGTTTGTAAAAAGATGTGTCCATGTAGCAAACACTTCACCATAATGCATTGGTTCATCTTTTGGATTGCCGCTTAAGATTCCCATAATTGCACTCCTTATCTCATATAGATTCATGTTTTTCTCCTTACTGTAAGGAATAAATCACAGAGGTTAGTATGTGAAGAGGTGTGAAAAGTATTCATGATGATGTTTCGAAGTTCGTTTTAAGGAAGTGCTATGAAGATTAACAGAGAGAATATGAAGAAGTGTAAAAATAAAGACGCGATAACATTTGAATATGTACGAAATACAGTTAAAAGAAAGATTGTGAACACTTTTCAAACGTTAAAGAAATGTTCACAAAAAGATGTATTTGAAATATTGCTTTATGGANNTTATAAAGGTGTATTAAAAATACTTGTTTAAAGAAAGAGGGAGTACGTTATGCTATCTCAAAAAACAATTGATATCGTGAAATCAACAGTACCTGTGTTAGAAATTCATGGGGAAACAATTACAAAAACTTTCTATAAAAACCTTTTTGAAGCTCATCCAGAATTATTAAATATTTTCAACCAAACAAATCAAAAAAGAGGCCGTCAACAAACGGCATTAGCAAATACAGTTTTAGCTGCAGCGAAATATATTGATAACTTAGGGGTAATCGTTCCAGTTGTGAAACAGATTGCTCATAAACATAGAAGCTTAGCTGTTAAGCCAGAGCACTATCCAATCGTTGGTGAAAATTTATTGAAAGCGATTAAAGAAGTACTAGGCGATGCAGCAACAGACGAAATTATCAATGCGTGGGCAGAAGCATATGGTGTGATTGCAGATGCATTCATTGGCATTGAAAAAGACATGTACAAAGAAGCTTCTGAGCAAAATAATGGCTGGGAAGATTATAAAGAATTTAGAGTAACAGATAAAGTACAAGAAAGCGATCTTATTACATCTTTCTATTTAAGACCAGCTGATGGAACTAAGGTCCCAACTTACTTACCAGGACAATACATTACGATTCGTGTAAACATTCCAGGAGAGCAATACTTATGTAATCGTCAATATAGCTTATCCGTTGCACCTGGTCACGATTACTTCCGCATTTCAGTGAAGAAAGAAGCAGAAGGCGGGGAACATGAAGGTAAAGTATCCAACTACTTACACAAATCTGTTCAAATTGGTGACAAAATTGAAGTTACAGCTCCTGCTGGAGATTTCATCTTGGAAGAAAAAGATACACCGGTTGTCTTCCTTGCAGGCGGCGTCGGAATTACTCCATTATTAAGCATGGTTCAAACTGTATCAGAGAAACAACCAAATCGTTCGGTTCAATTTATTCAAGCAGCGAATAATGGATCTGTTCAAGCTTTCAGAAATGAACTTTCTGAGATTAAACTAGCAGATTACGAACTTGGCTTTGTTTATACAGCTCCAACAGATATCGATAAAAATAATCCGTATTTTGTAAAAGAAGGCTATGTAGATCGCGATGTATTAGCTGAAACAATTAAACCGGATGCTGATTATTATGTATGTGGACCTGTTCCATTCATGAAATCTGTTATTGCGACTTTAAAAGAACTAGGTGTAACAGAAGAAAAAATTCATTTCGAATTTTTCGGCCCAGCAATGGCATTGTAAGCATAAAATTCCACACTGGAATAGGGGATTATCATTGACATCAGCTCGATAATTTTGCATACTATAGAAAATATGAACGTTAAAAGAAGACTAGTATGTGAAATCTTGCTGTAACAGAGAGCGGTGTCCGTGGCTGTAAGACCCGTAACAGAAAAGGCACTGAACCTACTTCTTGAGTCCTATGAAAACATAGGCGCAGTCTCTAGCGTTATGAGGTAAAGTGGGATGTGACATGTTCACATTCAATCAAGGTGGTACCACGGAAAGCAACCCTTTTCGTCCTTAATCAATAAGGATGAGAAGGGTTTTTTTGTACGATTAGAATGTATACATGATCAGATAAGCTATCTTGAAGTAGCTGTTGATTTTAGGGAGTGTAACTGCGCCTCTGACTAAAAGACAAGTTGGAAGCGAGTTTTCTAATATATTAGAAAATTATATTGGAGGAAGTATGGATGGAAAAGAAGCGCATCGTTGTCAAAATCGGAAGCAGTTCGTTAACGAACTCTAAGGGGGAAATTGATCAATTTAAATTTTTAGATCATATTCAAGCAGTTGCGGCATTGCGAAAAGAAGGGCATGACGTGATTCTTGTATCATCTGGTGCCGTTGCGACCGGATTCCGTAAGCTAGGTTACCCATCACGTCCGGTTACGTTAAAAGGGAAACAAGCAGCCGCAGCCGTCGGTCAAAGTTTATTGATTCAATCGTATATGCAACAATTAGGGCAGTTTGGCATTAATGCCGCCCAAATTTTATTAACGAGAACCGACTTTTCAAAAAAGGACCGTTATAAAAATGCTTATGCGACTTTGTCAGAATTAATTGAACGCGGTATTTTACCAATTATTAACGAAAATGATACAGTGTCTGTTGAAGAATTAACATTTGGGGATAATGATATGCTTTCTGCTCTTGTGAGTGGGCTTATTCATGCCGATCAGCTTATTATTTTAACGGACATTAACGGCTTATATGATTGTAATCCGTTGACGAATCCGGATGCTAAGAGAATCGATTATTTAACAGAAGTAACGGATGATTTGCTGCAAGTAGCGGAAGGAGCCGGCTCAAACGTTGGGACAGGCGGGATGCAATCGAAATTATTAGCTGCGAAAACAGCACTATCTTTAGGTGTAAAAGTTTTTATTGGTAAAGGAGAAGGCCGTGATAAGCTTCTGCGAATTTTAGCGGGTGACGGTGACGGGACGTATATTGAAAATGACGTGCTTACAACCGTAAATAATAATAAGCAATGGATTTCGATTCATTCGGAAGTGTCAGGAAAAATCTTCGTTGACGATGGCGCAGAAACAGCCTTAATGTTGAATGGCAGCAGTTTATTGCCTGCCGGTATTTATGACATTCAAGGAGATTTTGAAAAAGGGGACGTTGTTGAAGTGTTTGGTTCAAGCGGATTGCTTGGCCGAGGAGAAGTTCTCTATTCTGTCGATGAGCTGAAACTAGCGATGGGAAAACGGACAGACGAGCTTGTGATGTCAGCAATTGAAGTGATTCATCGAGATAAATGGGTGAAAGCCTAAATTAAAAAGGGGGAGTTAGTAATGAGTGAAGTTATTGTAAGAGGAAAAGCGGCTAAAGCGGCAAGTTATAAAATGAATGGGAAGACGACAGAAGAAAAAAATGAAGCATTAGCAAAGATTGCAGATCAATTATTGGCAGATAAAGATTATTTAATAAGTGAAAATGCAAAAGATTTAGAACAAGGAAAGAAAAATGGTCTGCCTGACTCAACGCTAGATCGCATTATGTTAAACGAAAAGCGTATTGAAGATATGTCAGCGGCTATTCGTTTACTGATTGACTTAAAAGATCCAGTCGGTGAAAGCTTAGAGACCATTGAGAAAGAAAACGGCTTGCTTATTAAAAAAAATCGTGTTCCAATCGGTGTGATTGGTATGATTTATGAAGCGAGACCAAATGTAACGATTGATGCGGCTACATTATCATTAAAAACAGGGAATGCCGTTATTTTACGAGGAAGTTCATCTGCAAGCTACTCTAATCAAGCGCTTGTTGGGTCGATTCATAAGGCATTGGCGCAAACATCTTTACCAGTTGATGCGGTTCAATTAATGGAAGATACAAGCCGTGAAACAGCGAAAGAATTATTTCATTTGAATGAATATTTAGATGTGTTGATTCCGCGCGGAGGCAAAAATTTAATTGATACCGTTGTTCGTGAATCGACTGTACCTGTTCTTGAAACGGGTGCTGGTAACTGTCACATTTTTATTGATGAATCAGCTGATTATGAGATGACGGAAAATATTGTAATAAATGGAAAAACACAGCGTCCATCTGTATGTAATGCCATTGAAAGTTTGCTCATTCATGAAAGCTGGTTTACTAAAAATGGGACGGACTTATTAGCAGTTCTTCACGGTAAAGGAATTGAACTATACGGAGATCAAACGGTTTGTACTGCTTTTCCGGAGGCGAAGCAAGCAACAGAAGAAGATTGGGCAACGGAATATTTAGCGCTAAAATTGAGTGTGAAAATTGTGAAGGATGTTACAGAAGCTGTTGAGCATATTAATCAGTATGGTACGAATCATTCTGAAGCCATTATCACAACAAACGAGGAAAATGCAGCCACTTTCTTAAATGGAGTCGATGCAGCCGCTGTTTATCATAATGCTTCTACCCGTTTTACTGATGGATTTGAATTCGGTTACGGTGCTGAAATTGGGATTAGTACGCAAAAGCTTCATGCACGTGGACCAATGGGATTACCTGCTTTAACATCTACTAAATATTTTATTTATGGACAAGGACAAATTCGTGGATAAGTAGATAGTTGATGAACGAGATTGAGTGAAAACCTGTACGCTACTTTTGGTACAGGTTTTTTTTTCTTACATTTAACGGGCAGTAAGCCCCCCACCTCAAGCTTATGAAGAAACAAAGAAGATAGGTGGGGGGGAACTGCCCATAAAGGTCCGAATGGTTCAAATAACCATAATTGGGGGATAGAGAAAATCCCTCACTGATGGAAATTTCACTTTATGATTGCATTCTACAAAAAGAAAGGGTATTCTTTGTATAAAAAATAGATGATATCGGGAGTCTGTAGAATCAGGCTGAGAGTACGGTTAATCTACCGTAGACCGTTTGAACCTGTTGGGTCATGCCAGCGTAGGGAAGTGATAAGGGGATTACTCTGTATTTTTGCACTTTGCGTACGCAAAGTGCTTTTTTGCGCTATTAGAAAATAAATGGCTACATTGAAAGGAATGGATAAACATGATGACTCAAAAAGAAATAATTGAATCGACAGTTCAATTTATTAATCTTAATGAATCTTCTGAGGAAGATTTTAATCAGCAGGCTTTACAATTATTTCGCTATCACTATCAATATAACATTCCTTATCGAACTTTTTGTTCTCAAAAAGGAAAAACACCGCGTACTGTGAAAACTTGGAGAGACATCCCGCCAGTACCGATTAATGCTTTTAAAGATGTTACTTTGAGCTGTTGTGATCCGGAGCAAGCAGAAGCGATTTATATGACAAGTGGTACAACACAAGGAATTAGAGGTAAACATTATCATCCAACATTAGACATATTTGATAAGTCGATGATTAAGAATTTTCAAGAAAGATTTATGGGAAATACCGATAAAATTCGGATGGGAATCTTATTTCCAACAGAACAGGAGATGCCTAATTCTTCTTTAGCTCGTTATTTAAAACTCGCAAAAGAAAGATTTGGGACAGAAGATAGCCGTTATTTTATACAAAATCATGAACTTGATATAGAGGGCCTGCAGAAAGAGCTGAGGAATGCTGAAGCAACTGGAGAACCTTATGCTCTTTTGGGTGCAAGTTATAGCTTTGTTCACCTTTTAGAAGAACTAGAGCGTGGGAATCAAACTTTTGTTCTACCAAAAGGAAGTAGAATTCTTGATACGGGCGGTTTTAAAAAACAATCTAAAGAATTAGAGTTGGACGAGTTTTATCAATTGCTTTCTACATATTTAGGAGTCAATCGTTCAGCGTGTATCAATATGTACGGCATGACCGAGCTGAGTACACAGCTGTATGACAATGGGAATCAATCTGTTCCTGCTATTAAGTCAGGACCAATTTGGATTAAAACGCGAGTGGTCAATCCGTTAACAGGTGAAGAAGTAGCAAAAGGAGAACGCGGCGTTATTGTTCATTGTGACCTTGCTAATATGAATTCTGTTTCTACGATTTTAACAGAAGATGTTGGTGTTGAAGTGGAAGGCGGTTTTCTTTTATTAGGAAGAGTAGAAGGAACAGAAGCAAAAGGCTGTTCGCTAGCGATGTCAGAATTTTTAAAGGCTTCAAAGGGGCTGGAGAAATGAGAGAAATCGCTGGATATATTCCGAATATGGGAGAAGAATCATTTGAGACAAAGGTGCTTCTATTCGAAGGAAATCAGGAAACAATGGAAGTGGAGATTCCGATTCTTACAAATGAACAAATGAGCAGGTTAATTGACAAGATTAAGCATAGCAGTCGTAAGGTGTTAAAATCTTTTTCTGTTAATGAGTTAATAAATATCATTGATGAAGCGATTCATAGACTCCTGGATCGTGATTCATTTTATCGACAAAAAGCTGAAAAAGTATTGCCGATTGTAACAGGCTATGATGAGGAAATGATAAGACTTGGCTTGACTTCTTATTTAAAAACGTTTCGAAAACATGAATTGCAGCGTTTTCTTGTTGAAGATTTAGGAAATCCATTGTTGTTAGATGATTTTCAACCGAGAGTAAAAGGTGGATTTTCGAAGGCTTTTAGTCCTGATTTAATTACGCATATTTGGTCAGGGAATGTGCCTGGTCTTCCTTTATGGAGCTTTATATCTAGTTTGTTAGTGAAAGCAGGGAATATCGGGAAGGTATCGAGTGCTGAGCCATTATTTGCCGGTTGGTTCGCTAAGCTTTTAGTGGAAATAGAACCAAGATTAGCGGATTGCTTTGCCGTTCTTTGGTGGAAGGGTGGCGAAGAGGAGAGAGAACGCTTTATTTTTCAGCAAACAGATATTGTTGTCGGGTATGGGGGCAATGAAGCGATGGAAGCTTTACGAAGTCGGATTCCAATCACTAAAAGGTTTTTACCATTTGGACACAAGCTAAGTTTTGGGATTGTTTCAAAAGCGTCTCTTGATTCTCTTAAAGCTTTGCAGACAGCCCATTTGGCTGCTTTGGATGTGATGCGCTATGACCAACAAGGCTGTTATTCTCCGCATGTTTTCTATGTACAAAAAGGAGGAAATGTTTCTCCAAAAGAATTTGCTAGATATATAGGCCATGAACTAGAGGCGTTTAATAGAAGGTTTCCGAGAAGAAAACTGTCAATGGCTGAATCTATGGAGATGGCTGCTTGGAAAAATAAAGAAGAAATGAACCTGTTCTCGAATCCAAATAATGAAGTATTAGGCAATAACCAAAACGACTGGACTGTTGTTTTTGAAGATTCCAATCTTAGCCTTACACCAAGCAGTTTAAATCGTGTCGTAAAGGTGAAAGGGTTTGATCACATAGAGGAGGTGACGGAAAGCCTTCTCATGCATCGAGATTATTTGCAAACGGTTGGAATCGCTGCTAGTCCGTCTGAATTGTTTCAATGGTCTCGTCTACTAGGGAGTGTTGGTGTGACTCGAATGACGGCATTGGGAAATATGACATCTCCAGAAGCTGGATGGCATCATGATGGCCGTTTTAATGTACTGGATTTAATTAATATGGTTGATATCGAAGCTTCAGCTGAACAATTAAGTGAAGAGTTGGCTCCTTATGCAGATTAGGAGGTTAGCAGATGAGTTTTTTAACAATTGAGGATTTGACTTATAGCTATCAAGAGAAGACAACTGTGTTACATGGAGTGAACTGGTCTATTGAAGAAGGGGAGTTTCATTGCTTTCTAGGGAAAAGCGGCTGTGGAAAGACAACGTTATTAAAGCTTGCAGCCGGCTTGCTGCCATCTCATCCGGGAATGATTCGTTTGAAAGGAAAAGAAGTAATAGAGCCGTTGGATGAATGTGGTTTTGTGTTTCAAGCTCCTACCTTATTAGAATGGAAAACAGTGTTAGAAAATGTGTTGCTTCCGATTTCGTTGAAAAGAAAGATTACGAAACAAGATCGACAGTATGGGTTAGAAGTATTAGAGATGGTTGGTTTAACGACTTATTTAGATCGTTATCCTACTCAATTATCTGGAGGACAACAAAGTCGTGTTGCTATTGCGAGAGCGTTGATTCAAAAACCAACGATGCTGTTTTTAGATGAACCATTTGCCGCTCTGGATGCTATTACAAGAGAAGAACTACAAGATGATTTGTTGAAAATTTGTAAGCTTCATCATACAACGGTTCTTTTTATTACGCATGATATCGCAGAAGCCGTGTATTTGTCAGATCGGATTGCTGTCATGGATCAAGGCCAAATCATTTTTGATACGGTTGTAAAACTAGAAAAAGAGAGAAATGTAGAAATGAAATATGCGCCGTATTTTAATGAGTTGTGTCTGACGTTACGACATGTATTGGGAGGAAATAAGCGATGAAAAGTCTCCCTTTATACTCGATTCTATTATTTATTATGTTCCTCATCATTTGGGAATATAGTGCAAGCTTTATGTCAGAGCTTGTTTTGCCGGCTCCTACAGTTATTGTTACTACTTTAGTAGATGGTCTGCAAAGTGGATACTTTATTCCACATATTTTGCGAACGCTATCAGAAGTGTTGTTAGGTTTGGTAATTGGCTGTGTAGGGGGATTTATCATTGGTGTGATTATGGGTGAGATTGAATTTTTAAGAAAGCTTCTTTCTCCTTATATCATTGCGAGCCAAGCTGTTCCTAAGCTTGCTTTGGCGCCTTTATTTATTCTATGGTTTGGTTTTGGCATGACATCGAAAGTCATAATCACTGCCTTGATTTGCTTTTTTCCATTATTGGAGAATACGATTACGGCGATTCAATCTACGAATAAACAAAAGCAAGAGTTATTTCATATGCTTCGAGCAACACGTTGGCAAACATTAATTCATTTGAAAATTCCTAATGGCCTGCCAGGGATTCTAGCCGGACTTCGAGTGGCGGTTGTATTAGCCGTAGTAGGGGCCGTAGTTGGGGAATTTATTGGGGGAAGCGATGGATTAGGAGCGCTCATTGTCGCGTCGCAAGGGATGATGGACACGCCGTTAATGTTTGCTGTGTTAATTCTATTAACTGTAATGGGCATGGTTTTATATCAATTGATTTATGTATTAGAAGTTACTGTACTTAAGAAGTACATGAAGGAGAATAAATAATGAAAAAAAGATGGTTAGTCACGATTTTATTATGTATGACCGTGTTAATGTCAGCATGTGGAGCAAAGGATGAAAATAAGGAAACAGCGAAATCTGATTCAACAGACGTTCAAACGATTCGAGTAGCGAACTGGAGTAAGCCACTTACAGAACAAACGAATTTATTAGTTGATGAGAAGAAGCATTTCTTCAAGGATAAAGGATTGGATGTAACTGTTATTCCTGGTGCAGGCGGCGGCGATGCGATTAAAAATATTTTATCTGGGAAAGCAGATATCGCTTTTACTGATCCAGGTTCACTATTTTTCGCATTAGATAAAGGTGAAAAGCTAAAAGTTATTTACAATATTTATCCGCAAAATGTATTTAATATTGTATCACTGAAAAAAGCGAATATTAATAAACCGGAAGATTTAAAAGGAAAAACAATTGGCGTTTATAGTCTATCAAGCGGAACACGTCAAAACTTATTAGTGTTATTACATCAGGTCGGTCTTTCGGAAAATGATGTGAAAATTGTTGAGACAGGCTTATTAAACTTTGCCCCATTAATGCAAGGGCAAGTGGATGCAACAGCCGCGACTGATACAGGATTAGTTGTTGGACAAGCAAAAGGTTTAGAGGAAGTCAATGTGATGAACGTGAAAGACTATTTAAATGTACCGAGTGATGTATTTGTTGTGACAGAGAAAACATATCAAGAAAAGCAACAAGAATTAAAGGATTTCTTGGAAGCTTATCGTAACAGTGCACAATGGATGATTGAGAGTCCGGAAGAAGCGGCTGCTTTGGCTAAAACCTATGCAATCGACGGAAAAGATGAGAAACAAAACTTAGAAGTTATTAAACTGCGTAATGCTTCTAGCGTATCTCCTGAAACAGATCAACATGGTTTAGGCGCGCTTGATGCGGATATCTTGCAGGATGGTGCGGATACGTATCAAAAATTAGGATTGATTAAAGAAAAGCTCAATATGGATGAGGTAGTAATTGATACATTACTTCCCAAAAAATAAAGGAGAACATATATGGGGAAATTTAGCGGAAAAGTCGTTCTTGTTACGGGCTCCAGCCGAGGAATTGGAGCGGCGATTGCTCTTGAATTTGCAAGAGAAGGGGCCTTCGTTATCGTTAATTATTTGAAAAATGTTGAAGCGGCTGAACAAATTGTGTCAGCCTGTATCGGAGTTGGAGGAGATGCTTGGGCGGTTCAAGCAGATGTTACGTCCGAAGAAGCCGTTCAGTCAATGATTGAGCAAATTGTACTTGAAACAGGAAGATTAGATGTCGTTGTAAATAATGCATTTAAACCTTATGTTTTTGATCCTGAACAACGAAAAATGGCTTGGCAGCTTACATGGGACGATTATCAAGGACAGATTGATGGAGCGGTAAGATCGACGCATTATATATGTCAAGCGGTGCTGCCTATTATGAAAAAACAAAGCAGCGGAAGCATTGTGAATATCATTAGTAATTTAGTAGAAAGACCGTTGGTTCCTTATCATGAATACAACACGGCTAAGACTGCATTAATGGGGTATACGCGTAATTTGGCAATGGAACTAGGACCTTTTGGGATAAGAGTCAATTGTGTAGCACCGGGCCTTGTTTATCCAACCGATGCGAGCAAAAAAACAAAAGAGAGTTTGAAAGAACTAATTATTTCCCAAACCCCGCTTCGAAGAATTGCAAAGCCGGAAGATATCGCAGGTCCTGTTTTATTTTTATCATCCGATTGGAGTGAATTTATGACAGGGCAAACGCTATTTGTAGATGGCGGATTTGTGATGTAACTTTTATGAAAAAGCCAATCAAGAATTCAATGCTTGATTGGCTTTTTTATTGTCTAGGAAACTATTTCATAGTTTTTGTTTCTGCTTGAAATAACGTACAGCTGACAGAAGTGTTTGTTATAGGTAGTCCGGCACTTCTAACAAACATTTCTAACAAAATCCGGCCGTAATCTTGTTCAATTACGGTTTCATGCAAAGTGGTTATAGAAAAACCATCTGCTTACAATCGTTCTGCTTGTTCATCAATATAAGCATGAATAATAGGAGCTGTAAATTCTGGATGAAATTGCACACCGAAAATATGCTGATCAATCATAAAAGCTTGATGTTGTTCAAACTCATTCTGTGCGAGAATCGTTGCTTGTTTCGGCAGAGTAATAACAGATTGGTAGTGAGTGACATGACCAAAAAATGTATGAGGAAGGATGCTAAATAGAGGATGTTTTTTGCCTGCATCTGTTAACTGGATACTTGCTGTACCGATTTCAATTCCTTTTGGATGATGACTTACTTGACCGCCAAATGCCTCTGCCAGTATTTGATGACCATAGCAAATGCCTAGTGTGGGAATGTTTCACCACATTTGATAATCAGTAATTTCGTCATAATTAATCACCTTCTATGTAATGTTTTATAACAATTATCCGTTTA
This sequence comes from Bacillus sp. JJ634, assembly GCF_036962285.1. NCBI lineage: Bacteria > Bacillati > Bacillota > Bacilli > Caryophanales > Bacillaceae > Bacillus > Bacillus sp. JJ634. The sequence goes on along the minus strand of NZ_JBALMU010000182.1, from coordinate 8,109 downwards.
TAGTAAGGTAAAGTAAAGAGAATATTTACAAAATTTACTACGATACATGATAGATAACGAAGCAAGACTCCAACTTTTTCAATTGGAGTCTTGTTTCATCGTATCAATGTTCGATTAAGTTAGTTAATAAAACCTCTTGTTCATTCTCTGGTTCATCGAGAGGATAAATTCTTGCTGTGTCATTTTCATCATTAACATGTTGAATATAAATGGCTGCCCCATTATAGGTAACATTCGCCATAACAGGTGAACTGGCAATTTCTTGTGCCCGTTGTTTGTTCATTTTCTTTCCTCCTTGAAGGTATTATCCTATTTACTATTTATCAAAAGAGGGTGAAACATTCATGAGGAAATGAAGTTTTTAACTTTTTATTAAATTTTATCATTCGGATATTAATGGAAATATTTATAGAGAGAAGACATGAAGGCGGTTTATTGAGTCATATAGATGCGTTATGCATAAAATAGAGCAGGGTACATTATATATACATTATCATGGGAGGGTTACGATAAAAGTTTGGGAAACACTATTCTATACAGCTGGGGGATATAGTATGGAAAAGAAGGAGTTATTGATATCAGAAAAAAGCGAGAAATCTGTTGATTTAAACGATGTTATATGCCTGGATGAGTGGGAAAACGAGGGTGGTAGAATTGTAAGGCTTGTGGAATAAGACAAGCATCCATCTCTGTTTTATTTTGAGGTGTTGCAGTTGCGGCAGCTCTTTTTGGTATGGAGTTAGTGAACTGAAATTTTAGCATAAATATTCTATTTTGGTTGACGAATAAATCACGCTTATGTAGATAAACTGAGAGTACATGAGAGGATGTCAATTATGTCACTTTATTTAATAGGTTGCACAAATAATTAATGGAAGAAAAGGAAGTAGGTAATAAAATGCCCAACGTAACAGTTTTCGGACAAGGAACTTTTGAAGTGGAAAAAGGGAAAAAGTTAGTATTAGCACTTGAAGATAATGGAGTAAATATTCTCCACCGTTGCGGAGGGAAGGCGAAATGTACGACCTGCAGAGTAGAAGTAATGGCAGGTGAGTTTTGTGATTTAACTAATGTAGAAAAGAACGCATTTTCGGAAAAGGGGATTGAAGATCATTTACGTTTATCTTGTCAAATCCGTGTGAATGCTGACGTAACTGTTCGCCCAATCATGACAGTAGAAAGCTCTGGGTTAGAAACTGGTCCGAGACCAGCTGAATAAAAATGAAGGAACATTGGTTATTTCTTCGATTAAGTTTTTGATGATATTTTAAACGAGGAAGAGCCTAGTTTTTGGGACAAAATGGTGAAAGATTGTGGTTTTCAGTCAACGGGCGTTGTCGATCGTTTTTACTTCCAAATCTTATATTTCCGTGATTCGAATGAAATATTATTTGAAATTGCGACAGATGGACCTGGATTTACAGCAGATTCAACGGTTGAAGAGTTAGGGGGAAAATTAGATTTACCACCACTTTTGGAAGCAAGACGTGCAGAAATTGAAGCAAAGTTAAAACCGCTTGATTAAAAGGGATCTAATCCTTTTTCGTTTGATGAATAAATCATGCTTATGTAGACAAACTGAAAATAAATGCTCCAATAATCAATCAAAGAAAAGAAAGAGGATTAGAATGAGGGAGGCCCGCTCCATGAATGATGCAAATTGCGACTTTTCACCGATGAAGCAAACGTTAAAAGAAGATATACGTCAAGTAATCACGACGCTTCAGAGTAGCTTAGAAACAATAGATCATGAAAACGATTGTCTACTTGGAAATTTTGAAAAAATAAAAAATAGATTTGCATACATTGAAATGAAAGCCGCTACTTTTTATTTGAATTGTTATTTGTCCCCGTTTACGGATAAATATCCAGAATTATCAATCTGTGTACAAAATATGTCGGATCGAAGACATGGTGGTTTAATTGTCATTCAACGCAAAGATTCTCTTGAATCTTTAATTCATCCGGGGATTTCAATTGGAGCAGAGTTGAGCCATTCTTTATTAGAATCCATCTTTTTTCCAGGAAATCCACTCCATGATGGTGCTGTAATGGTAAGTTTTAATCAGATTGTTTCTGCAGCAAATGTTCTTCCTCTTTCAAATAGATTTACAGGTGATAAAAAACTTGGTACACGGCATCGCGCTGCTTTAGGATTAACGGAACGCAGTGATGCCCTTGTTCTAGCTGTTTCTGAGGAAACAGGTAGAGTTTCATTTGCCTTAAACGGAGAGCTCTATCCAATTGCTACACATGGGGGCTCAATAGATAGTTTATTGAAAAATTTACAGTAAAAAGGGTAATCAAAACTATCTTTTAATAGAACCTGCTGTCGAGCAATCTTGTTTAATAGCAGATTCTTTTTTGATTTTCTTACCAATATTCAAATAGAAAGGGGAAATACAGAACTCTCTTTCATGTATTACAAAAAGCTCTATTAATAGATATTTTTTACCTTTAAATAGAGATATTTTATATTGAGATTTATGCCTATTAGGTTTATGATATATTCATAAGTTACAAAAGATAACTGGTAAGACAAAGTGAGGACACATCAAAGTACAGAATGTGAATGAGCAAAATAGATTCTCTATATAAGGAGTGTAATTGTTAATATGGTGACCCTATATACATCAACAAGTTGTACGTCTTGTCGTAAAGCAAAAGCATGGCTTGAGGAACACGAAATTGCTTATATAGAAAGAAATATTTTCTCTGAACCTCTTACGATTGACGAGATTAAAGAAATTTTTCGCATGACGGAAGATGGGACAGATGAAATTATCTCGACAAGATCGAAAGCTTTTGAAAAACTGAATATAAACATAGAATCTCTATCACTTCAAGAATTATATAAAATAATCAAAGAGAACCAAGGATTATTAAAAAGACCGATTATTCTCGATGAAAAAAGATTACAGGTTGGATATAACGAAGATGAGATTAGCAGATTTTTGCCTCGTAAAGTTCGTGCATTTCAGCGTTGTGAAGCTCAACAAATGGTCAATTAATCATGAGACATCACTTTCAACATATTAAGGATTTTTTCGTTTTCTTTAATCATCGATATGAACTTAGCTTTGATGAAAAAAATAATGATGTAAGTGGAAAAAGCAAATGAATGTATTAGAAAAAATAACTCGATAGAATATATTTTTTAACTATAAACGATAAAGCAATTAAAAGAATGAAGATGATTATTCTTTTAATTGCTTTGCATAAGAATTATAAAACAACCTTCCAGTTATTGTTGCAAGTTGCTTTAATGATTTTTCTTTCTCGTATGTAGTCGGCAATAAGCTCAGTCATATCAATCGGTATATCTTTTATAACAGGCTTTTCTTTAAACATATTGAAGTTACCGCCTCCGCTAGCACGGTAGCTGTTCATGACAACATTGTATTGTTGATCAAGCTGTAATGGTGCTCCTTGGTGATTTAGATGGATAACGCGTTGGCCTATAGGGTTTGAAATTTTTAATTCATATTCAATACCTTCCCACATGTCATAATTATAATGCTGTGGTTTTGGATATGAAAAAGCAGGATTAACCGTTATGTTTCCGTTTTCGATAGTGAAATACTGGGCGGTTTGCTCAAGAGCCTCTTTAATATCCTGACCGCTTATCCGGATGACTTTTAATGTGTTTGGATAAATATAATTGGATACGATATCACGCATTGTGATGTTTGTTTGGAAACCTAGAGATTCATTGGTGAATAAGGCCGTATTTGAAATAGCAGCTCCGCTAGCGTTCATTTGTACGTTGTTAATAAATTCGATATATGGATTATCCTGTAGACGTGCGTGCAGTACGTCTTTAATGGTCATGTCTCCAATGACTGTTCCTATTGATTGATCAAGCCATTTTTGAGTTTCTTCTTGAAAATCATCTATGAAGGAAAGTGTTTCTTGATCTGCCTGGATAGATTCGTCTATTTCGATTAAATTGACAGAGCAGTTTATACTTGAAATGGATCCTTCTTGTTTTGTTCCTTTTATACATATTTCACCTATATAACGTCCGTGATGACCGGGTTGTAGGAATGTAATGCCATTGATTGTTCCTGTCAGTGTACGGTGCTGATGACCTGTGATTAAAATATCTATACCTTCTAACTCTTTGCACATAGCATAGGCCTGATTTTCTCCTGTTAGCCGTTCTGTTTGTTCCCCTGTTTGTAAATCTCGTTCAAACCCTCCATGATATGAAACAATTATTACATCTGGTTTTTCCTTTTGACGGATGTGACTGACCCACCGTTTTGCGGTGAGTAAAGCATCGTTAAATTGTAGACCTTCAATATTTTTTTTCTCTTCCCAATTTGGAATGAAATGAGTCGTGATACCGAGAATAGCTATTTTGACTTCATCGATTACTTTTATTGTGTAAGGTGTTCCCAAGGCAGGCTCATTAGTTGATGAATTTATAATATTTGCAGACAGCCATGGAAAAGTGGATTGTTGAATAGCGTCTTTTAAATAATCCAAACCATAATTAAATTCATGATTACCGCAAACAGCCAAATCGTACTGGAGAGAATTAGCGATTTTAATAATAGGATTTTCAGAATTTGGTTTGTATTTTGCATGATAATAGGTTAAAGGACTTCCTTGAATTAAGTCACCGTTATCTAGTAATAATATCTTTTCTTTCATTTTTTTTTCTTTAATAATAGTGGCTATTTTGGCTAATCCAAAGTTTTTTTCCGTATAATCCCGGTATGTAGTCGGATAAATGTATCCGTGAATATCACTTGTTACTAATAAGTGAATCGTGAAATCGTTTGGCATCGTCTCTCCTTCTTTCTAATAAGTCTAAAAAGTATGGGTGGTTATATTGTTTGTTTTAATGAAAGAAAAAGGTGTTGCTGAGGTTATTTTTCAATCTAACATAAGTGCTAAAAAAATCGCAACCACTGTTACGGTTGCGCGCCTTGTATCTAAATTTGAAAAAGTATATTTATCTATTATTTCCCTTAAATCTGTTCCCGTTCAAATAAGAGTGTTTATTGTTTGTTTATGTGCGGTGATATGTTAGACTTTCAATGAATATATTTTTCTACATCTCAATTCTCCATATGTCGAACAGAGCCATTAATAACTAGTCTTTTTTAATGGTAACATAGTCCTTGCGCAGTAAGATTGATATTAGAATGAGTACGATAATTAGTGAAATAGAGGTATAAATGCAATGACTATTGTGGTGTTTTATTGTTTTAAATCGAATTCTCGATTAAATCAATATATAATAAGGAAGCGAGATAATAGATTTAGATTAGGGAGGGACATAGAATGATGGAATGGGCGCTAGCCATTTTGTTTGGTGCTGCAGTGATACTGTTCATTTTGTCGTTTATTAAAACGGATTCACCAAAAGTTGAAGACCAGCTAGAACAACTTTCTCTTACTTTTGGAGGGGAAGTGAATCAACTACAAGAAAAAATTCGGACTCTTGAGATAGATGCTGAAATTACAGCACAAGAAGCTGGTATACTGGCAGCTTCTTCTGAACAGCGAATCTTGTTGCGTGAAGTACTCGACTTACATAAGCGTGGTTATTCAGTTGAAAGTATAGCAATGAAAACAGGGCAGACTATAAATGAAATAGAACGGTTGATTGCTCCCTATGTAAAAACAAAGCAGGAAAGGGGAAAAGTTGCCAATGACATCTAAATCAATGCGCAGCTTTGCCGGCGGCCTCCTCATTGCAGCAGGTTTATGTGGTGCAGTGTACTTCTTTGGACCTACTGAAGCGACGAGCACACAGACTACAGAACAACTTTCAAAAGACGAGATGAAAGACTTGCTATCTTCTGAAGGGTATGTCATCCATACAGAAAAAGAGTGGGAAGAGCAACTTGCTGAAGCTAAATCTAGTAAAGATAAAGCAGAAACTGAAGCAAAAGCTGAAACAAAAGCTGAAACACAAGAAAAGATTGTATACCGCACAGTACTGAGAGTTTCTAAAGGGATGACAAGTATTGATGTGGGTAAAAACCTGCAGCGAGCAAGGGTTATTAAAAGCGGGCAGGATTTCTTTAATGAAGTTGAACAGCGAGGCGTGGAAAACCATTTACGTCCTGGTACATATGTGGTACAAAGTGACATGACAACAGAAGAGATCATATCTATCATATTTAAATGATGATATTTGAATACGATAATAGCTTCATTAAAAAACGACTATCTGATAATAGGTAGTCGTTTTTAGATGCCGCTCATTCAATAATTATAGCTTTCAATACTAACAACTATTATAAAAAAACTCGTCTTGGTTCTCTAGAAGTAATGGCTTTAGGAATCAACCTAACCGTATCCAAACGTTTGGTTCCAGCTTTTTTAGTCTAGGGGGAATCTGTATGAAGATATGAGACCATTTATTGCGTATGTATATAATCTTTCATATACTTGTTTTACTTTGAAACAGGGAAGTGATAAAAATGAATACAGAAAAGAGAAAAGCATTAATTGTTGGTGCAACTGGATTAGTAGGGAATGAACTATTACATATATTATTGCAATCCAATACTTATGAAAATGTAAAAGTATTGGTTCGTAAACCGATATCTATAAAGCATCCAAAACTTACCCAAAGACTGATAGACTTCGATGCATTAGAAAAGTACGAGGAAGAGTTTGCTGTACATGATGTGTTCTGCTGCCTTGGAACAACCATTAAAAAGGCTGAATCTCAGGAAGCATTTAAAAAAGTTGATTTTGAATATCCACTTAAAGTTGCGAAGTTAGCCAAAAAGAAAGGTGCTAAGCAATTTTTAGTTGTGTCTGCAATGGGGGCCAATAGTCAGTCGCGTATTTTTTATAATCGTGTAAAAGGAGTCATGGAAGAAGCTTTAAAACAAGTTCGGCTACCATCTTTACATATCTTTCGACCATCTTTATTGCTTGGGAAACGAAATGAATTTCGCTTTGGAGAAAGAGTTGCAGAGATGGTTAGTCCAATATTTTTACCGCTTTTAATAGGGAAGTTAAGAAAATACAAACCAATTCAAGCAAAAGATGTAGCTCAAGCGATGTACCAGATTGCTAAACAAAATCGCACAGGCGAGTTTGTTTATGAGTCGAATCAAATTTTAAATAATAGTAAAGAAATATAAAATGAAAATCTTTATCTATATAAAGGCAAAGATTTTTAAGTTAGTTAATATTACGAAAAATATTATCTATTTTGTTTATCAAAAAATAGGCGAGAACACCCCTACCTCAAGGAATGTGAAGGGCGATAGTCCAATGAGTAGGTGGGGGACCGCTTGTTAAATAGTATGAACATAAAGGAATATATTCAGTAAAGGACTCGAGTATAGATTTTATGTATTGGTTCCTTTTTCTTCTTCAGATGTAAAACTGGGTTGCTTACTGTTTTGATTGTTTTTATTTCTTAAGTAATTCGAGAGAGTTTCCAGACAATTATCGCGATAGAATGTATGTAATTGATCGTTGTTTTGCATCAACCATTGAATAAGGGACCCGTCTATCAAAGCACGAATTGTGTAAGAGGCCTTATCAATGTCAACATTAGCAAATGTTCCTTCTTTTTGACCCAGCTGGATAATTTCGCGCCCGATTGACCAACAATTTTCATAAAACCGGTCATTAGTTTGACGAAATTGTTCATTGTGGTTCGCTTGAGCGAGAAATTCAAGATAAACTCGGTAAAATTTACGGTTATCACTCGGATTGGCAAAAGCTGCATGGACATAGGCACGTAACTTATCAAGTGCATTGTGCTCCTTACTGATTGCTGCATGTTCATTTTTATAAATTTTTTCAGTAACCCACTCCAGCAGGTGACGAAAAACATCTTCTTTATTTTGGAAGTAATAACTTGTCACCCCTTTGCTTACGTCAGCATAGTCGGCGATATCCTGAAGAGTGACGCTATGAAAGCCTTTTTCGGAGACGGCTTGAAAGGCGGCTCTTAAAATTTGTTCGCGCCGTTTTTCAGCTTTGTTATTCATTAAAATCCACCATCCTATTTTTAATAGTTCCATTATACACAAAAAATGACCAGACAAAATAATGGATAGTAAGGATAAATGTTTTGAGATTTCTATGCTAAAAGAGTTTTTTATTCTGACCGGTCAGAAT
>NZ_JBALMU010000181.1:0-18992 GCF_036962285.1 Bacillus sp. JJ634 | reverse complement strand
AGAAAAACAGACCCGAGATACTTACTCTCGGGTCTGTTTTTCTTTTGAATTATTTAAATCTTTTCAACTTGCTTATCAATTCATTTCCATACTTATATTTTGGTGGCCTTCCATGAACCGCTTGAAAAACGACAAGATACTAACTAGCTATCTTCATAAATTCTTCTCCCGAATGAGTTCTACTGACACTTGGCATGTGAATACCATTGTCTCTTAAATAATCAATCGTATGTACCATAAATGCAGTATGATTCTCATCAAACGGAACCTTTTTCATCATTGCTTCAACAGAATAGTAAGCGATTAAGCTTTTTACCGCTTCTAAAAATATCGTATTGATTTAGATGCCCTCCTAAGATTTTTTTCTTTTCATAGCAGCTGCATAAAGATCTTCCAAACGTTTGGTTACATGCTCAAACCCAAAGTTTGATTCCACAAACTTCCGGCCCGCTTTCCCAATAGAATCTGCTTCTTTCTTATTCGATAATAAATAGGAAATAGCATCCGTGAACGCCTCAGGATTCGAATAATCATCGATAACAATTCCATTATGGAGATGGTTAATAATCTCTGTGTTCCCACCGCGATTCGTCGTAATAACCGGCAACCCCGCACCCATCGCTTCATAATGAACACGGGCAAGGGGCTCCTGCCACTGGGAACTACATACAAAAAGATCTCCAACCAAAAAATGAGCGGGAATTTCGCTTGGGGGCAGAAAGCCAGTAAAAATGACCTTATTCTCACCTAACGATTCAGCAAGCTGACGCAGCTTCAATCCGTACTCATCAATTCTATCATCACTAAACCATTTACTTCCTACGATTACCAATACGGCATTGTGTTGTTTTTTGAAAACTCCCTTCATTGCTTTTAAAAGGATATCAGGACCTTTTACAACACTTAAGCGGCCAACAAATAAAATTACCTGCTTATCCTCCACGCCATACTTTTGACGCATTTCTCTTCGTAAATTTTGTGTCTCCTCGCTCCAAATCGGTTTATATTTTTTAAAATCAACTCCTGAATAGACAGCCTTCACCTTACTTTTCGCTAATGGGAAGCGGGAGGTAATCGTTTCTCCAATATACTCGCTAATCGTCATAATTTTATCCATAGCTCTAATAACTAAATTACCCATTTCTGTGGAGATTTTATTTTCCTTAAACATTTCATTATGAAGACTCAATACAAACCGACTCTTTGACATGGCAGTCTTATAGATAAGAACATCACGAGGACGATTGAATACATGTATGACATCGTAATATTCTTGATCTACTTGTTTTTTTGATAACTCTCGAGCGACATTGAAAACATAATTCTCACGGGAAACTCGAATATATTCGACACCATTTACGATTTCTTGGTCAGGAAGATCGGGGTCTGTAATACAGAATATCGTCAAGTCATGTTTTTGACTTAAATGAGGCGCCACTCCATCGATAAACACTTGAATCGCTCCCCCTCTTAATGGGGGAACGGTCAGCATTTCCGTACAAATGAATGCAATCTTAATGTCGAACATCTCCTTTCTATAAAATGATGATTAGTGAAAAGAAAACAGACTTCATATTAAAATATGTTAATTATTCTTTTATTTGACCGTTAATCTATGACTTTTTCCAAAGACTATGCTGTCCGCTTCCTCATATCTGATATACAAAACGGATATATTCTACTTCTTTAGCCAGACCCTCTTTTAGAGAAATATTTGGGTTATAGCCTAATAGCTTTTGCGCATTAGAAATATCAGCCCATGTATGACGCGGCTCTCCACTAATAGTTTCCGAATAGTGAAAACTTGCTTGTTTCCCTGTTATTTGTTCGATCAGAGCAATTACTTCATTAACAGTCGCTCGTTCCTTTCCACCGATATTAATTGTCTGGCCAATCAATCCTTCCTGGTAAGCAAGAGGAAAAATACCCTCAATACAGTCACTTATATAGGTAAAATCTCTTGATTGGTTTCCATCTCCAAAAATCGTTACTGGTTCTCCTTTAAGAATTTGGGCAATAAATCGATGGAACGCCATATCAGGACGCTGTCTCGGTCCATATACAGTAAAGAACCGGACTGTTACAACAGGAACGTTATAGCTTCTCAAATACACATGACATAAATGTTCTCCTGTAAGCTTTGTAATTCCATACGGAGAAAGAGGTGTAAGGTAGGCATCTTCAGTTACTTTTCCTACTTTTTCACCATACACAGAGGACGTTGAAGCATAGATAAATTTTTTAAGAGGCAGGTCTTTCGCGGCTTCTAAAAGACGTTGGGTCACTAAAATATTGTTCGTAACATAAGGATCAAAATCTTTTCCCCAACTCGAGCGGACACCTGGCATTCCGGCTAAATGATAAATCACATCAACATCAGAAAGCATGTTTTTTAAATCAACTGTTAATAAATCTGCTTCGAGTAATTGAAATCGCGACTGTTGTAAGAGGTTTTGTACGTTTTGTTGTTTTAACTTCCTAGGCGTCGGCCCGATAAATGTATCAACTCCAATCACTTCATTCCCCGAATCCATTAGCAGCTTTTCGCATAGATGAGAACCAATAAACCCTGCAGCACCCGTAACTAATATTTTCATGAGCGAGCCACTCCAATATACCTTAATCCATATTGCTCGACAGACTCTGGGTCAATACAGTTTCTAGCATCGACTATGCAATGACCGTTCATTAATTTTTTTATTTCCATCCAATCCATCTGTTTAAATTCATCCCAGTCCGTAGCAATAATGATACAGTCTGACCCTGTAATAGCTTGAATGATATTCTCACATTGAACCACATTCTCTTTTTTAGCAAACGGAAGGCGAGCTTTTGGATCATACGTATGCACCATAGGATTCATAGCGCTTAATCTTTCAATTAACTGAACAGCTGGTGAATACCTTGTATCATCTGTCTGCGGCTTAAAAGCAATTCCTAAAACAGCAATCGTCATTTCAGTAAAATCCGGAATAACCGTTAATAGTTTTTCTATATAGTAGTCCACTTGCGTGTAATTCACTGATTGAACAGCCTGTAAAATAATTGGTGTTACCCTTTTCTTTAATGCACTATGTTCTAAAGAACGAACATCCTTTGGAAAACATGAGCCGCCATAACCAAGCCCCGATTGTAAAAAATGTGGATTAATTCTTGGATCTAAACCAATCCCTTTTCTCACATCCTCAACATTGACATCATACTTATCACAAATTCTAGCAATCTCATTTATAAACGAGATTTTTGTAGCTAAAAAAGCATTGGACGCATACTTAATCATTTCCGCCCCGGATAATGTCGTAACAATATATGGAGCCTCTATTTTTTGATAGATTTCTTTTATAATATCGAGTGACTTTTGGTCATTCTTTTGTTTTCCTACCACAATCTTATCAGCATGTAACATGTCAGCAATCGCTGTACCCTCCCGTAAAAATTCAGGGTTTGAGACAATATTAAATAATTGCGGATTCACACCTTTTTGAATCAACTGATGAAAAATTCCTTCATTTTTCCCAGGGGGTACAGTACTTTTTGTAATAATCGTTTTATAAGAAGTGATAGAATTAGCAATCAAGTCAACAACTGAATCAACATATGTTAAATCTGTTTGACCATCTGGAGCTGAAGGCGTTCCAACAGCAATAAAAACAACTGGATATTTTCCTATATTTTCTTTAACAGAGGTACTAAAAGTTAAGCGACTTCTATTGTTTATAATCAATTCTTTTAAACCTGGTTCAAAAATAGGTACCTCTCCTTGATTCAGCAATTGTATCTTCTCTCTATTTGTATCTACACAGCAAACAGAATGGCCACAATCGGCAAGTACAGCAGCGGATGTTAATCCGACATAACCAGCCCCTACTACACATATTTCCATGTCTACTTCTCCTTTCCAATAACTCCCATGTATATCCTATTAACTAAAGCGTTAGCCTGATTATCCATCTGTCTAAAAAGGGCTCAATTTAGACGTTTATACTACTCAACTAACTATGTTCGATGCTAATCAAACGATCTCCAGTTCGCTTCACCACCGCTAAATGAGCTAAAACAAATAAAAATATATGTGCTGCGCAAGATAAGACAGATGCCTTAATTTTCCTTAAGGATGTGCCAGTTTACAAAAAACGGAATACTATATAGAAATTTCAGTCAAGAAGGTCGGTGTACTCATGATTAAAAAAGCTATCATACCTGCTGCCGGTTTTGGTACAAGGAGCCTACCAGTCACAAAAGTCATTCCAAAAGAAATGTTTCCTATCGGAGACAAGCCTTCTATCCAGTATGTCGTAGAAGAAGCCATTTCGGCTGGTATCGAGCAAATCTTAATCATTGTCTCGCGCTCCAAAAACTTAATCGTAGACTATTTTGATTATTCGTTAGAATTAGAAATGTTTCTAAAAAAAGCAAATAAAGAGTTCTTATTACATCAATTAAACATCCCGGATATTCAAATTGTTTATACTCGACAATCAGCTGCAAAAGGACTTGGTGATGCTGTTCGTCTCGGAAAACATTTCGTAGGGGACGATGCGTTTGCCGTACTGCTTCCTGACGATATTATCGTTGGCGGCGGATTAAAAGAATTAATAGACATATATGAGGAAAAAAACAGTCATGTGATTGGTTTAACAAAAGTAGAGGAGCAATTTTTAAAAAATTATGGGGTCATTGATGGGAAACCTGTAGATTCAGACCTCTATGAACTTGTAAATATTATAGAAAAACCGCAACAAAACGCCCCATCCAACCTCGCTGTAGTCGGCCGTTATATATTTACCCCCCCTATTATGAAAGCGTTAGAAAACCTAGAGTCAGGCATTGGAGGAGAAATTCAATTAACAGATGCTATTAAAAAGGTCCTTCAAGAGGACAAGTGTTACGGAAAAGTCCTTTCAGGCACTAGGTATGACATCGGATCAACAGCCGATTATCTCGCTGTACAAAATTATGTTTTTAATCAAAAACATAAATGAATTACGTTTATTCACTATAAATGTCCCTTCTACAAGACAAAAGCACCTCCAAAGCAGCTTTCCTGCCCCTTATCGTTGTGATAAGGGGCAGGATGTTTATCTCTGCTTTAGAGATGCGATTTCATCAACTTATATTTATTTTTTTAAGCTATTTATAACGAATAATGTTGACTCTTCCTCGATTCATTCTATTCATAATAAACCCAATAACAAGCGGTTTAAACAAATTGCGTGTAAACGGCAGAAGTAAAATAATTCCAATAACATCTGATACAAAACCAGGCAAGAGCAGAAAAACACCACCGATTAAAATGCAGATGCCGTCGATGATTTCATGCCCTGGCATCGAACCATAGCGCATTTGCTCCTGCGCTTTACGCAATGTTTCTACTCCTTGTCGTTTCGCTAAAAAAACACCGAATACGCCTGTAATGATTATCAAAAGAAGCGTTGGCCATATACCAATTAAATGACCGCTTAAAAATAGGATGGCAATTTCAACGGCCGGCAGCGCAATGAGTAAAAACAACATATATTTCATGTACATTCCTCCAGCACAATGTATATACCTACATTATACCTCCTATTACTCAAACAAGCGAAAATATCATATTACAAAACGCGTGAATCTCCATCGTAAATAATGCCTCGACTAGCATCTACTGTAATGCTTTGACCTTCTGTTAAAATCTTCGTTGCATCTTCCGCCCCAACAATAACCGGAATGCCAAGGTTAACCCCAACAACTGCAGCATGACTCGTTAAACCGCCCTCTTCTGTAATTAACGCGGCACACTTTTCAATCGCTGGCATCATTTCGCGATCAGAGCCAATCGTTACTAATACAGAGCCTTCTGTTACTTTTTCCAAAGCATCAGCCGCTGTTTTTGCAATGACAACATTTCCTTTCGCCGCTTTCCGTCCGATACCTTGTGCTTTTAATAAAGCATCTCCTAATAAATGAATTTTGATTAAATTCGTCGTGCCCTTCTCACCGACTGGCACACCTGCTGTAATCACAACCAAATCTCCATGAGATACCAAGCCAGAATGTAAGCTTTCGTCAATGGCAATTTGAAGCATTTCATCTGTTGTATTCGCTCTAGGTCCCATTTGCGGATATACGCCCCAAACTAATGCTAAACGTCTGACAACATGCTCATGAGCCGTCACCGCAATAATCGGTGCTTTCGGACGATACTTCGAAATCATGCGTGCTGTATGACCACTTTCTGTAGGTGTAATAATCGCGCCGACCTCTAAATTATGAGCAGTATGTGCTACAGATTGGCTAATAGCTTCTGTTACTTGATGTCGGTGAACTTTGCTTCTCTTTGATAAAATGTCACGGTAATTAAGCGCTGTCTCTGTACGAGATGCAATATTATGCATCGTTTGAACAGCTTCAACAGGATACAGACCAGCTGCTGTTTCCCCAGATAACATAATCGCATCTGTTCCATCAAAAATCGCATTAGCTACATCACTAGCCTCTGCACGTGTAGGACGAGGGTTCCGCTGCATGGAGTCTAACATTTGCGTAGCTGTAATAACAGGCTTTCCAAGCTCATTGCATTTATGAATCAATTCCTTTTGCACAAGCGGTACTTCTTCTGCTGGAATTTCAACGCCCAAATCACCACGCGCAACCATTAAACCGTCTGACACTTCTAAAATTTCATCAATACGGTCGACACCTTCTTGATTTTCAATTTTAGGAATAATATGAATGCGTGTGCCATCATTTTTCTGTAATAGTTCTCGTACTTCAAGTACGTCTGAAGCTCGGCGAACGAAAGAAGCTGCGATAAAGTCTACACCTTGTTCAATCCCAAACATAATATCTTGTTCGTCTTTTTCAGTAATACCCGGTAACTTTACAGACACACCTGGGACATTAACCCCTTTTTTATTTTTCAATGTACCGCTATTTAAAACTTTTGTATGTATTTCTTTTTCAACTTCATCAATGTTTATAACTTCAAGACCAATTAAACCATCATCTAACAAAATTTTTGAACCGACGGATACGTCATGAAGTAATCCTTCATATGTAATCGAGAATTTTTCTGGCGTTCCAAGCACCTCTGTCATTGAAATAGTGATAGTCGAACCAGCCTTTAATTCAATTGCATCATTCTCCATATTATGGGTGCGGATTTCCGGCCCTTTTGTATCTAATAAAATCGCTACATTTTTGCCTGTTTGCTTTTCAGCTTCACGAATATTACGAATTCTGACTGCATGCTCTTCATGATTACCATGGGAAAAGTTAAGCCTTGCTACATTCATTCCACCTTCAATAAGCTGAATAAGCTTCTCTATACTTTCACTTGCTGGACCAATTGTACATACGATTTTCGTTTTACGCATGATGATGTTACCCCCTTCATAATTCAAACAAGGATTATATCGACAATTCAGCCGATAAATCGTACATTTTTTTATCAATTGTGTGTTTCTTTGCCAATGCTTCCATAATATCATAATCGACTAACTTGTTCTTTTCAATTCCAACCGCTTTACCACCTTGACCTTCCATCAAAAGCTCTACAGCTCGAGCTCCTAATCGACTCGCCAGCACTCGATCACGCGCAGATGGCGAACCACCGCGTTGTACATGTCCTAACACGGTAACACGTGTTTCAAACCCTGCTTTTTCTTGGATTTCTTTTGCAATATCAACACCGCTGCCAACACCTTCTGCGACAATAATAATACTATGTTTCTTTCCTCGTTCATGACCGCGATGTAGCTTTGCAACAAGCTCTTCCATATCGTAATCATATTCTGGACATAAGATGGTTTCCGCCCCGCCGGCAAGCCCTGCCCATAAAGCAATATCCCCCGCATTTCGTCCCATCACTTCAATCACATATGTACGTTCATGTGAAGTAGCTGTATCCCGAATTTTATCGATTGCATCAATGACCGTGTTTAAGGCTGTATCAAACCCAATAGTAAAATCAGTGCCAGGAATATCATTATCAATTGTTCCTGGTACACCAATACAAGGATACCCTTTCTCTGTCAATGCTTGAGCCCCTCGATAAGACCCGTCTCCACCAATAATAACAATGCCTTCAATCTCTAATTTCTTCAACTGTTCAATGGCTTTTAGCTGACCTGCTTCTGTTTGAAATTCTTTGCAGCGAGCTGTATGTAGAATCGTGCCTCCACGATGAATAATATCACCAACTGACCCTAATTCTAATTTCTTGATATCCCCTTCAATCAATCCTTGATAGCCATGATAAATTCCGTATACTTCAAGATTATGATAAATCGCCTTCCGAACAACCGCGCGAACAGCGGCATTCATACCTGGAGAATCTCCTCCACTTGTTAATACGCCTATCTTCTTCATTCTTCTCACCTCTTCATCATTTAAACGTGTCATTTTTTACTTAATCATTAATCGTAATGCTTTAAGCCTACATTACTCTTAGGAGAAATTGAAGTCAAACGAAAAAAGATTTACACGAAATTAAGAAAAGCGAAACCGGATCTTTCAGATCAGGTAAAAAATGAAAAAAAAACCTCAAGGCGCTCTTTACCTTTTGGTGAATCTTATCTTGTTCACAGTGATTTAGCCGGCGAAGCTAGACAAGAAAACGTGTCGAGAAGTTTCTTACTTATTTCTTTAAACAAGGCTGTAAACCAGCTTGTTAATCACACCAGGGCATACACAAAGCCTTAAAAAAAGACGTGCCGTCCAAGACGACACGCTCCTATTAATTAGTATATTGTTCTTCAACTTTTGTTTCCGTCACTGACTGTTGTTTCGTTTCAGTAAACGTATATTCACCAATTTTCTTGTATTTAACATACCGCTGATGAACAAGCTCTTCGCTATCCAAAGGAAGAAGATCTTTGAGTGCACGCTCTAGAACAGCTTGAATCGCCTCTGCTTGTTCATTCATATTCCGATGAGCGCCACCTTTAATCTCAGGAATAATTTCATCAATCACACCTAAGCGATATAAATCTGGAGCTGTAATTTGCATCGATTCTGCAGCACGTTTTGCTTGAGTAGCATCTTTCCATAGAATAGATGCCGCTCCCTCAGGTGAAATAACCGAATATGTTGAATTCTCCAGCATGTAAATACGATCACCCACACCAAGTGCTAAGGCGCCGCCACTTCCTCCTTCACCGATCACGACACAAATAATAGGTACTTTTAATCCTGCCATTTCAAACAAATTCCGAGCAATTGCCTCACTTTGTCCTCGCTCTTCAGCTGCTTTACCTGGATAAGCTCCTTTTGTGTCAATAAAACAAATAATCGGACGACGGAATTTCTCCGCCTGTTTCATTAAGCGCAATGCTTTACGATAACCTTCTGGATGTGGCATCCCAAAGTTTCGACGAATATTTTCTTTTGTATCTTTTCCTCGTTGATGACCAATTACCGTCACTGGCTGTCCATTAAACTGTGCAATTCCGGCCACAATGGCCTCATCATCTCCATAGCAACGATCACCATGCAGTTCAATAAAGTTTTCGAAAATCAATGAAATATATTCAAGCGTTGTTGGTCGTGCCGGATGTCTGGCAATTTGAACACGATCCCACGGTTTCATATTTTCATAAACATCATTTTCTAATTTCGCCAGGCGCTCTTCCAATTTGGCAATTTCATTTGATAAATCAACATCGGCATGTTTCGTTAATTCTTTTAATTCTTCAATTTTACTGCGCAATTGATTGACTGGACGTTCAAATTCTAATTCACCAATCATTGCCACTCACCACCTGGAGTATGGATTTTAAGAATGGTCGTTAAGGTTTCTTTTAATTCCGTTCGCGAAACAACGGCATCCAATTGACCATGCTTTAATAGAAATTCTGCCGTTTGGAAATCTTCCGGCAACTCCTCACGAATGGTCTGCTCAATAATTCGTCGTCCAGCAAAACCAATTAACGCTCCTGGTTCGGCTAAATTAATATCGCCAAGTGAAGCAAAGCTTGCCGACACACCACCTGTTGTTGGGTGAGTCATAATTGAAATAATGAGTCCACCTTTATCGCTAAACATTTTTAAAGCCGCACTGGTTTTAGCCATTTGCATTAAACTTAGTACGCCTTCTTGCATTCTCGCACCACCTGAAGCGGTAAAAATAATAAACGGAATATTCCGTTCAGCCGCTCGCTCGATAGCTCTTGTAATTTTTTCACCGACAACAGAACCCATACTCCCCATCCTGAAGTTAGAATCCATAATCGCCGCTGAAATTGTGTGCCCATTAATCGTACCTACTCCTGTCACAACCGCTTCGTTAATATTCGCTTTCTTTCGGTCTTTCTCTACTTTTTCAAGATAGTCCGGAAATTCAAGCGGGTTGACAGAAATCATTTCTTGATCATATTCTGTAAAACTTCCCTCGTCAAACAAACTTGCAATTCTCTCAAAAGACGACATAGGATGATGATAGTCACAGTGCAGACATACTTTCTGATTCTTCACTAATTCTTTCGTATACATGATTTTTTTACAGTTGGGGCATTTGATCATAATCCCAGCCGGAACATCTTGCTGCTCACGGTCAACTGGAATTGTTGCATACTTCTTCTTGGATTTTATAAATAGCTCTTTAAGCAAGCTGGAATCCTCCCTTTACCGCCTAGTCTATGCATCGATCTTGTCCTAATACTGTATCAGAATCGTACTAAAAACTGTGTAACATCTTGTCACTCGCTCTTCGACATATTTCTGATAAGCGATATGTATGTTGCAACAACTTGATTTTCATCACGTTTTCTCACATATTCAAGCAATGTTTCATATGCTTGCTTACTCACTTTCGTATCAGAAAAGGTCGATGCTTTTGCATAACTATTAACAATTCGCCAAATTCTCTCTAGTAACCGGTTACGATTACACATCGCAACTTGTAAGAAAAAATCCTCATCACTAAAATCGTTTTTTTCGGCCCAACGTATGAGTTGTTCAATCTCATCATCTATAGCATGGGCTATTATTACTCGTAAACAATCGATTTCGATTAGATTCCTCGTCTCTACTAGATCTTCATTTACTTTATTATTTTGTAAAAAAAAGGCTCCCAGAAGCTCTACTAATTTATGCTCCTGGAAATCTTTAATAAAAGTCCCTTCTCCACGTCTTGTTTCAATAAGCCCTAACAGCTCTAATGCACGTAACGCTTCTCGAACCGAAGAACGACCAACAGCGAGCCGCTCTGAAAGTTCACGTTCTGAAGGAATTTTATCTCCTGGAAGTAGGCCATCTGCTTCAATCATAGTGCGCAGATTTTCTACTACATCAAGATAAACTTTGGAAGAGGAATGCCGCTTGCTCACATAAATCAAGCCTCACTTTTTCCAATGAGGGCAAGCTTTCTTGTTTTAGCTTTTACTTCCTCCGGATCGATTTTAATTCTTGCTACACCTGTTTCCATTGCAGCTTTTGCTACCGCAGCTGCCACTTCAGGTGCCACTCGTTCATCGAATGGTCTAGGAATTACATAATCCGGATGAAGCTCATGATCTTCTACTAAACCGGCAATCGCGTGAACAGCTGCTACCTTCATTTTCTCGTTAATATGCGTTGCACGTACATCAAGCGCACCACGGAAAATTCCTGGGAAAGCAAGCACATTATTTACTTGATTCGGGAAATCTGAGCGTCCCGTCCCAACCACTTTTGCACCTGCTGCTTTAGCGTCAGCCGGTAAAATTTCTGGATCAGGATTTGCCATCGCAAAAATAATTGGATCGACATTCATTGACTCAACCATTTCTTTTGTTAGTGCCCCTGCAGCAGAAACACCTATAAATACATCTGCCCCTTTGATTACATCTTCAAGTGAACCCCTCTTCTTATCACGATTTGTGACAAGTGCCACTTGTTCTTTAACATCATTCATCCCTATTGTTCGGCCTTCGTAAATAGCACCCTTTGTATCGCACATAATAATGTCGCGTACACCATAGCTATAGAGCAACTTAATAATCGCAATACCCGCTGCCCCTGCACCATTTGCGACAATTTTAATTTCCGTCATTGATTTACCAACAACACGAAGCGCATTAACTAACCCTGCTACCGTCACAATCGCAGTTCCGTGCTGGTCATCATGAAAAATCGGAATATTCGTTTCTTTCTTCAATCTTTCTTCAATCTCAAAGCAATTTGGAGCGGCAATATCCTCTAGATTCACTCCGCCAAATGTAGGTTCAAGTAGTTTTACAGTTTCTATAATTTTATCCACTTCAGTCGTTTTTAAACAAATCGGAAAAGCATCGACTCCGGCAAAGCTTTTAAACAATAAAGCTTTCCCTTCCATAACAGGCATCGCAGCTTCAGGACCAATATTTCCAAGTCCAAGTACAGCCGTTCCATCGGAAACAACCGCTACTGTATTTCCTTTCATCGTATAATCATATACGGTTTCTGGTTTTTCATAAATTTCTTTGCACGGCTCCGCTACACCAGGAGAGTATGCCAAACTTAAATCCTCTGCATTTCGAACTGGTACTTTTGAAACCGTCTCTAACTTCCCTTGGTTTGTACGATGCATATGCAATGCTTGTTCTCTTAATGTCAATGTTCTCACTCCTTGAACTAATTAGGCAATAATCAAAAAGTACGAACTTAAGTGGTCAGACCACACTGGTCTACTTAATCATTCTAACATAACTATGACCATTGTAAACAGTCAGTCTCTCTTCAGGATGACATTGCCATTCCCAACAATGTCAATTAACCGATTATGTAGACGGTCATTAGGCTGAACCCAATCCCATAGAGATAGCTGTACATAACGATTTTCCCGTTCGTAGTAAAGCATTACTTTTGTTTTGCCATTATGTTGTAATAAAATTTTTTTAATTTGTAATAAGGTATCTTTCGTTTGCTTGTCGCTTTCTATTTTTATAAAAAGGGTTCCTGTTTCTTCGCTTGCCAGTTGCTTAGCTTCATCGATTGAATAGATTTGTTGGACATTTAGTTGAAGCTTTCCATCGCGTTCTTCCAATGTACCTTGTAACATGACTATTGCATTTGTTTGAATTGTTTCAGCAAACTGTCGATAACTATTCGGAAAAACAACGGCTTCTAAATCGCCGTCTTCGTCGCTAATAGTCAGAAAGGCCATCATCTCTCCTTTTTTCGTTCGAATAGTCTTCACTGCCGAAATATAGACACCAAGCAATGCCTTTGCTTCTTTCTTTCTTGTCGCTTCTTCAATCGATATACAGCCAAAATGCTTAAATAGCTTTTGATAACTGCTCACTGGATGATTAGATAAATAGAGACCTAGTACATTTTTTTCAAACTGCAGCTTTTCTTCTAAACGAATAGGCTCTACTTCAACATACTTAGGTTTCAGTGAAAATTCTCCATCTACCAATAAATCCAGCAAATCTTCATCTGGCTTTACTAACTCTGCATGATGAAGAGCAACATCAAGGCTAGCTAAAAGCGTTGCTCGGTCACGACCAAACTCATCAAAGGCACCTGAATGAATGAGCACCTCCAACACTTTACGAGTGACAATTTTTCCGGAAACACGTAAGCAGAAGTCAAACAAATCACTGAATTTCCCATTGCGACGTGCCGAGAAAATCTCACGTAAAACTGTTCTTCCTATTCCTTTAATAGCTCCAAGACTATATTGAATGCCATCTTGTCGGGCTATAAACGGATAAGTACTACGATTAATAGAAGGCGATTGAATCATCATCCCTTTTTTCTTAGCCTCACGAACATATTGAGCAATTTTATCCTCATTTCCGATAGCGGAAGTCATTAACGCTGCCATGAAATGAGCCGGATAATGCGCTTTTAAGTAGGCTAATTGATAAGCAATGACACTATAAGCAACCGCATGACTTCGATTAAAACCATAGTTTGCAAAGCGAACAATTAAATTATATATGCTCGAAGCGATTTTGTCAGAATAATCTTTATTTTTCGCACCGATAACAAAATGATTTCGCTCTTTATCTAAAATTTCCTTCTTTTTTTTCGAAACTGCTCGACGTAATAAGTCAGCTTCTCCCAGTGAAAATCCTGCAAGTTTAGAAGCAATTTGTATAATTTGCTCTTGATACACGATAACACCATACGTTGACTCAAGAATTTCCTGTAAATCTGGATGATGATAATCAATTGGAGCTAATCCATGTTTTCTCTCAATAAATTGAGGGATATTCTCCATCGGTCCCGGCCGGTACAAGGCATTGACCGCGACAATATCTTCAAAGTGCGTTGGTTTTAACTTAACAAGCACTTTGCGAATCCCCTCCGATTCAAACTGAAACACACCTGTTGTTTCACCTTTACTAAACAACGTAAAGGTGTCCTGATCATCCATCGGGATTTTCGCTAAATCAATTTTCTCACCTGTGCCTTTTTCAATACTGGTTAAAATCTGTTCCATGAGCGTTAAGTTCCGTAAACCGAGGAAATCCATTTTTAAGAGACCTATTTCCTCGAGAAGATCCATCGGAAATTGTGTTAAATAGATACCGGCATGTCCCGTTTGAATAGGGATAATGTCTGTAAGCGGTATATCGCTAATAATGACACCCGCTGCATGGGTAGACGTGTGCCTTGGCAATCCTTCCAGCGTCATTGCAATTGAGAAAAGCATTTGATAACGCTCGTTTTCTTGAACAAATGCTTGAAGACGCTTAGATTCTTGATAAGCTTCCTTTAATGTGATGCCCAAGCGATTGGGAATCATTTTCGACAATGTTTCCTGCTCTTTTGGATTTAAGCCGAAAACTCGGCCTGTATCGCGCAACGCTGCTTTGGCTGCCATCGTTCCAAACGTAATAATTTGCGCTACATGGAGTTCACCATATTTTTGGACAACATATTCAATAACTTCTTCACGGCGATGATCTGGAAAATCAATATCAATATCCGGCATCGTCACTCGCTCTGGATTTAAAAACCGCTCAAAAAGAAGGGAGTGCTCAATTGGGTCGACATTGGTAATTTGCAATACATACGCCACCATAGATCCCGCTGCTGACCCCCGCCCCGGTCCCGTTAAAATTTGATTTTCTCTTGCGAACTTCATAAAGTCCCATACAATCAAGAAATAATCGCTGAATTTCATCCGTTTAATCACATCTAATTCATAGCGCAGCCGCTCTTCATACTGTGGAGATGGTTGAGATTTCCTCTTTTTCAACCCTTGAAAACAAATAGCTTCTAACATCTCATCACTAGAAACACCTTGATCAGTTGGATATTTCGGCAAAAGTGCACGCTGAAATGAGAGATTGACCTGACATTGTGCCGCAATATATTGCGTATTTTGTAACGCCTCTCCTTTATCCGCAAAAAGCTCTAGCATCTCTTCCATGCTTTTTAAATAAAATTGCCGGGAAGGTAATACTTGTCGCTCTTCATCATCCAGCTTATGCCCAGTGCCAACAGCTAGCAGCACTTCTTGAGCCAGTGCATCATCCTTTTCTAAATAATAAACTGGATTCGTTACAACCACTTTTATACCCATTTCTTGAGCTAACTGCTCCACCGCTGTGTTCCGTTGATCCTCCCCCTGTATTTGAAGGCGTTGAATAGAGACATAAAATTGCTGAGGCCCAAACAGGTCGAGAAACTGTTTTGCTTCCTCTTTCGCTTCCTCAGTCTTTCCCTCTTCAAGCAAGCTTTCTATTTTCCCGTCTGCCCCCGGTGATATCGCAATTAACCCTTTCGCATAAGCCTTCAACCAGTTTCTCGGCAGTCCTTGCGGTGATTTCGTTTGAATAGCACTGCTAATTTTCAATAAATGATGATAGCCTTCTTGATTTATCGCTAATAAAAGAAGAGGATATGCCTTTTCTTCCTGATCAAGAACATCCGCTAATAAGCCGATAATGGGCTTTATACCGTACTTTTTACATGCTTTATAAAAATAAAGCGAGCCATACATTACATTTCGATCACATAACGCCAGGCTTTCCATGCCATCTGCTTTCGCCTTAGCGACGAGCTCATCAATTTTTACTGTTGAATTCAATAAACTATACCCGCTCTGAATATGGAGATGAGTAAACAAATCTTTCTCCCTCCTTTTTTAAAGCCTATTTTCCCTTATTATAGAGGTAACTGTTAGAAAAGAAAATATGTTCTCCTTATCGAACTTGTATCATACTACCGGAAACAATCCCATATAAATAGAGTAAACCACATTATAGACAAAGGATGAGGAAAAATGAATGAAGCTTTCGTTCCGGCCTTTATTAATAGCTATTTTATTTCACTCGGGGTCTTATTAGGGGGCGCCCTCATCGGTGGACTTTCTGCTTTTTTTACGGGACAAGCTCCAATGACCACCGTATTCCGCTTATCTGATAATTTACGTATTTGGGCGATTGTAGCAGCTATCGGTGGAACCTTCGATATGATGTACAGTTTTGAGCGCGGTATCTTCAACGGGGAAACGAAAGACATTATCAAACAAGTACTGTTAATTCTATCTGCATTAGGCGGTGCCCAAACTGGCGCACTCATCATCAACTGGTTCACCCAGGAGCATCTTTTATGAGAATTCCTCCTTATCACCGCAATCCAACTTGGCAACGATTCCTTGCTGGAGTAGCACTTGGCTCACTTATAAGCTGGGTGCTATTCTTTTATTTATTCGGTATTCAGCAAGAAAGACAAATTGTCAAAATTCAAGAACAGGAGGAAACGATTTTAAATTTAAATCAAAAAATCTCCATTTGGGAAGAAGAATATCACAAACTAAATGAACAAACGGAAAAAGGATTAACAATTCAAGACGTACAAGTAAAGATTATCAACGGGAGCTACTATAAATTAGATTCATTAAGCATCGCTGAGACTGAAGAGGCTATTCGCGATGACCTTGCTTCGCTCATTGCGAAAGACGTCAAAACAATCTACAACGGAAGAATACTTTTAAAAAAATCAATTGAGAATAAGATAATCGACATTAATAAAAAAAAATATCGCTTAGAAGTGACAGAACTCATCTTTTATACAGATATGTATATTGAGGTAAAGTTAGAGCGATTATGAATACTCCCACCACTTAAAATTCTAACGAATTTTTGAAGTGGGGGTTTCTAACGTATCGAACATTTCTGAACGCTTAACGTTAGCGGAGTTGACACATTGGTGTGCTAAGAACACCCAACCCCTCTATCTCGTCGGTCTTATTTGGATGCCTTCGAGACTACTTTTCAGCTTATTGGTTTTTACACAATTTGTGTGCCTCGGCTGATGTTTGGCTTGAACATTTTACGTGGCAGAGCAACGATTCCTGCCATAACCTCATATGTTCAGTTGTCAAAGAGCGTTTACAGGAATATTGTACCATGTCGGATACTTGATTTACTAACAGTCTGCCTTAAGGCATCTTTAGTTGGCAAACCGTACCCGAAAGCGATTCACCCCCTACCTACTCATTGGGCTATCGCCCTTCACATTCCTTGAGGAAGGGGTACTCTCGCCTAAAAATGATAGAAGTACAAGCGCTGAAGCTGAATATGGAAACACTTAGCGACCCTCTAAAAATCGCATAACTCCCTAAACAATGAAAAAGAAGCCTCAACGTTGAGGCTTCTTTTTTATTACGCCTGTTGATTTAATTCTTCTAAATCAGCAAGTATACGGTCTACTTCATCCCAAGAATAGATTGAGGCCCCTGATGCTAGCGGGTGTCCACCGCCATTATACTTTCTAGCAATCGTGTTAATAACTGGGCCTTTTGAGCGGAAACGAACGCGAATTTCATTATCCTCTTCAATGAAGAATACCCACGTTTTTACCCCTTTGATTGAACCAAGTGTTCCAACTAATTGTGAAGCTTCTGATGCAGTTGCTCCGAATTTCTTCATAGTCTCTTTCGTGATAATCATTTTACCCGTTCCGTGTGGCAGCACTTCGAAATGTTGCAACACATATCCGTTCAAACGAACGATATTTTCACTTACATCATACATCTCTTGGAACAACTGAGGACGGGAAAAGTTATAATGAATCAGCTCACTTGCGTAAGCAAATGTTTTTTCCGTTGTGCTTTGAAACAGAAAACGACCAGTATCCCCAACGATACCAGCAAATAACAGCCTTGCTGCCTCATCGCTTAACTTCAATCCTTGTTCTTTACCTGCTAAATAAAATTCATAAATCATTTCCGAACAAGAGCTTGCGCTTGTATCTACCCATAGCAGGTCACCATATGGATCCGCATTCGGATGATGATCAATTTTAATCAGCTTCGCTCCTTTTAGATAACGTGAATCACAAATTCGCGCTGTATTAGCTGTATCACATACAATAACAAGTGCTCCTTCGTACACATCATCCGAAATCACATCTAATCTTCGTAAATAGTTTAGCGATGGCTCTTCTTTCCCCACTGTATAGATTTGTTTTGTCGGAAAAGATGCTTTCAAAATTTCTGCTAGTCCCCCTTGTGATCCATACGCATCAGGATCTGGACGAACATGACGATGAATAATGATTTTCTCATACTGTTTAATTTCCTCTAAAATAGTCGCTTTCATGATACTCCCCTTTTCATTCTATCTATGTCTATTTAAACAAAAACAGGAAAGAATAAAAAGCTTTAATTGCTTTTCAGTGGAATTCTTTCTATGATTGACGGTACAATACAAAAAAGGATATTATTAACAATTAGCTTACCAGCATTATTTCTCTCGTATTGGAGGTTGCTCATTTATGCCTATTTTCGTTGTATTCATTATTGTTTCATTAGCCCTCTACGTATTTTTTAAAGTGAAATCATTGCGAACTCGTTTACCAATGGAGAAAAAATGGATTTCTAGTAAATCTTCAATGGCATTAGGCTCTTTTATAACTTTCTTCGGAATCAATCAACTTTTTCTATTTCAATCTATGGTCACATACATCGTAGCAGGTATATTTATTGTAATTGGTAGTATAAACCTAATCGGCGGGTACAAAATGTACAAATTTTACCTCCCCTATGCCATAGACGAAGCAGAAGCAATTGTACAACAAAAAGGATAATC
>NZ_JBALMU010000180.1:440-3346 GCF_036962285.1 Bacillus sp. JJ634 | reverse complement strand
AACCAGTAAACATTCTGTCTTTTCCAACAGCTTATATTATATAAAATAAATTAAATTAATCGAATAAATAATTAACTTATTTTCATATAAATCTCCTTGAATGTATAAAAGTAGGATACCAATTATGTGATATTATATCTTGGTAAAATTTTATAGTTCCTTCTTTTTGGAGCTTATACTAAGTTTTAACTGTTTCTCACTGTTTTTAATTATCATAATAAGTAAAATTATATTCCAAATAGGCTTGTAAGAATATAATGACATTGATAAACCCATTATCATATAACCCATAAAGCTAGATGCAACAGCATACTTCTTAGTTTTGTATGCCTTTTTTAAAAAAATAAAATAAAACTGCCCACTAGTCCCATCTCAATCAAAGAATCTATCCATATATTATGACTAGAGTGTCCATACGTGAAATAGGGAGTCGTACCTGCTCCACCCCCAAATAATTTGTTGAATGCTGAAAATTCACCGTATCTTTGTAAGGTTGTGTCCCAAAGATCTGTCCTTCCTGAACCACCACTTTCTTCTACAGAAGAGACAGTATATCTTTCCCTCATATCTTCCGGTAATATATCTCCAGCTAGAATAACAAATATTACAGATATTAATATAAGGCTAATAATCGTGAAAATAGAAGATAATTTCATCCTATTACTCTTAATCCAAATCAAAATATAGAATAAAATTGCTCCTAATGCACCCAACATACCTCCACGTGACCCAGTTAAAAGAACGAAGATTAGAAAAATGCTCATTTTTATTATTGATTTTTTTTGTTTATTATTAATAAAGTCATCAAAGTAGTAAAGAATTGAGAACAATAAAAATCCGGTTAAATAATTAGGATCTTGATAGGCCCCATTTACAATAATAGTCATTCTCCCTTGCAGTATGTCTGTATCTTGAAACAGAACCATAAGAAGTAAAGTAACCCATCCACTATAAAGCATTGCTCTTATTAAAATGTTTATTTCTTTTTTATTATAGCTCAGCATGCTAAGAACTAAAATTACTCCTATATTCATACCAATTGTAATAATTCGCTGCATTGTAGATGAAGGGTCATAACTAAAAAAGATTGTTAGCATGGTTAACATAACATAAACAACTGGAACAACAAAAAATCTATCAAGGCGCATTTTTATATCTTTTAAATAAAGGAAAAATCCAATCAGAGGGATGAATACGAGAACTCTTGAAAGAGATACACCTGGGATAACAGGTAAAAAATCAAGTGGGGCTAAAAGCAAATAGAAGGCTAATAGCCAGGTTATTATTTTTACATTTTCTTTTGGAACTACTTCTAATGTTCTCACTATTAATCACCATTAATTAATTAATTTATTTTGAATATCTATCTAATCTATATGAATCCATATTTTTATATAGCTTAGCATACTCCTCGGCCATATCTTGTGCTGAAAAAAATTTAGCCGTGGACTTAGCTGCATTTCCAAGTCTTTGGCGAAGATCCTTGTCTTTGATTAATTTATGCAAAGCCTCAGAAATATCCTCAGTATTGGTATTTACAAGAAGTCCATTAATATTATCCTCAATCATATCCGGAATCCCACCTACCCGTGTCGCTACTATAGGTAATCCTGTAGCCATTGCTTCTATCAATGAAATAGGCATGCCTTCCCAAAGTGAAGGTAAGATAAAAATATCTGCTTCGTTAAGGTAAGAATATACATTAGATTTTAAGCCTAAAAATATTACACTGTCTTCTAACCCTAGCTGTTTGACTTTATCCTTAATGGCATCTTCTAACTCACCCGAACCTATCAATTTCAATACAGTATTAGGATATCGATTATGGACAATACGAAAGCTTTCAATTAATCCTTTGTGATTCTTTGCCTCTTTAAAGCTTCCTACATGAACTATATTGATTTTGTCACTCTTAGCTTCAAACTGAGTCTTTGGTATACATTTGTTTAAATTTATTCCATTATAAATCATTGGTACTTGTCCATCTTTAAAATTATATTCATTTGTTATTGACTCTTTTACTTTAGGGCTAATCGCAACAGGAATCACACAAAAATATTTATAAAACAATCGGTTAATTTTTCTTTTGAAATTACTAGCTTCTTTTGTTGCAATGCTATGAAGAGTATGAACTCTTATCGGAACTCTCGCAATTATAGCAGCTATGATAGCATATGGTAATGCATGTAGATGAGTATGAATCACATCTGGTTTTTTCTTTAAAAACAAATTATATAACTTAAATACTATCTTCAAATCAAAACCTAATTTCTTCCCCAAATAAATAACAGATATCTTCTGTTTCTCTAATCTGTCTGTGATAGCAGAGCGATTGTCATAAAGACTAACCACATCAACATCATACCCATCTTCTTTCAGTTTTATAGATAAGTTTTCTACCATAATCTCAGCGCCACCTAAATTTAAATTAGGTATTATTTGCATCACTTTAATATTATTATTCATAGAGAACACCTTTCTAAAAACAATCGAATGACACAACTCCCCCTACGACAGTTGTGCCTTGTACATTCCATTCCAACATTAAATTAATATACTTGAATAGTTTCTGCATTCTTATATTTCATAACCCTTTCTATGGGTACAGATAATTTGTAATGATATTACTTTGTTAAAAACTACCTCCACAAATCAACTATAAGCATTAATTTTGATTTCTCATACGAAGTTTTCTTCTCTTTCAATTCACCAAAAAAAACGAGGCTTTTAACTTAGTTTGAAATACAAAATTACACTTTCCGATTCAATTCTCTATAAATTGAGTTAAGATTAGTCATAACATTGTCAATAAAGTAATGTTCCATCACTTTATTAATATTCCAAGATGAAATACATTCCCTATAATTTTTATCCTTTAACCTAATAATTGCATCATAAATATCTTT
>NZ_JBALMU010000180.1:0-393 GCF_036962285.1 Bacillus sp. JJ634 | reverse complement strand
TCTTCAATCATATCAGCATTGGCCCCAACAGGCGTTGTTATTATTGGCACACCCATTGCCATTGCTTCTAAAAGTGCAATAGAGAATCCTTCTGAGTAAGTCGGGAACAAAAAAACATCAGCATCACCCAGTAGTTCTCTAACCTCTTCTGGGCTTACTACCCCTTTCAAAATAACATTCTTAGGTATGTTCAATTTTTTAATTTCACTGGCAATCGGACCAGCTAATATAAATTCAATCTTTGGCAAACAGCTTGCTACTTGAATTATTTCCTTAACTCCTTTTGTAACTTGTACATGCCCTACAAAAAGAATTTTTTGTATTTCAGTATTAATACCTTTATCTCTATCTAGAATGAAAGTATCATCTATAAAGTTTGTAACTAATCTACTC
>NZ_JBALMU010000179.1:9545-29853 GCF_036962285.1 Bacillus sp. JJ634 | reverse complement strand
TAGGACGTTGCCAGGCAAAAAAATAGCTCTGAGTAGGGGCTATTTTTTTTGCCTAATTTTATAGGAAAGAAATAGTTGTTTAGTGATACAATCAAGTGATTACCATATTAGTTGAAGGATAGTGCCTGACTAGAAATTTTTAATGTTAAGAAATCGCTCTTATAGAAGATGATGCAATAGATAGTTTAACTCAAAAATAAAAAAAGAATCCGTTTTGAACAATCTGTTCGAAACGGATTCTTTTTAGTTGCTCTAAAAAGGTGCTTATGAGAAGTTTTAAATCAAATAGACTCTTTTTAAAATCATGTCGTAAAATGGAAGGGTCAGGTTATGAATAGAACAATCGTTCAAACATTGGAGGAATGATAGGTATGTTGAATATACGAAATGTAAAAATGGAAGATTTACCTGAGCTTGTACGCATTGAAAATCTTTGCTTTACAAAAGAAGAGGCTGCGACGAAAGAAGCATTTGAAATGCGCATTCAGTTAATTCCTGATAGTTTTTATGTAGCAGAACAAGACGGTACCATAGTGGGCTTAGTCAATGGCCCAGTTATTGAAAAGGCATTCATTACGGATGATTTATTTAGCAACATAAAAGAAAATTCAGCGTCTGGAGGTCATCAAAGTATTTTAGGATTAGCTGTGTCTCCAAGTTATCAAAAACAAGGCGCCGCAACAGCGCTGCTCACACACCTTGAAAGGGAAGCGAAAGCTAGTCAACGTGAAACGATTACACTTACTTGTAAAGAAGATTTAATTGGTTTCTATGAAAAGCATGGATATCTCAATTATGGGGTGTCGAACTCGGAACATGGTGGGGAAATTTGGTATAATATGAGTAAAGAGCTGCGGTGAGCATTTTATACAATGAAGAATCTTCAATAGTTACAACGAATATTTCGAAATTTAAAAAATATAATCATTCAAAATGAATGAGGTGGATAGCATGATATTAAAAAAAGATTCAACCCATATGATGTGGCTGATCTTATTATTGCTTGTGTTAACTTCTAATTTTGTCTTATATCGTTCTTCCTTTGGCGTGTCGCTGCTGCCTGACAATACAAATGCTGTTGTATTAGGCTCCATTATTGATTTAACTATTGTAGCGCCTGTTTTATTTTTAGCTTGGAAACGTAAATTGAGCTGGAAGCCTCTTATTGTGATGATGGCAGCTGGGCTTATTGCTGCACGTTTTATGATTCCAGTGGAGTATTTAGCCCCATTTAAACCCATTACATGGGCAGGTTTTGTTATAGAAGGTGCACTTGTTTTACTTGAGCTATTATTATTAGTGACATTTTTTAAATATTTGCCGGAAATCATTCGTACCGTTAAGAAAAGCCGACTGCCACTTTTGTTTTCTTTCTCCTGTGCAGTAGACGAGAAAGTAAAGAAGCATCCCCTTATACAAGTGATTTGCTCTGAAATGCTGATGGTTTATTATGCTTTAGGTATGTGGAGAAAGAAGCCGCAATATGAAGCCAATACGTTTACACTGCATAAGAAATCAAGCCTGATTGCTTTTCAAGTGATGATGATTCACGCGATTATGATTGAAACAATCGGCATTCATTGGTGGTTACATGAGAAGTCACTTATTTTATCAATTATTTTGCTAGTGATAAACATTTATTCTGTCATTTTGTTTTTAGGTGACATTCAAGCGGTACGTTTCAATCCTCTACAGATGGAACATGATTGTATGTATGTTTCTCTTGGCCTGATGAAGCGTATGGAAATACGATGGGATGATATTGAGGAAGTGATAGAAGACAGAGATAGATTAGAACAAAAACTTTCGAAGAATACAATTGATTTTATTGCACGTGATTTTGAAGAAGTCTATCCCAATATTATGTTGAAATTAAAACGCCCAGTTGAAGCCACTTTGCTGATGGGGGTAAAGAAAGAGTATGAACAAGTAGCGATTCGAGTGGATAATCTGAAAGGATTTAAAGAAGCATTGAGGCAGAGGGTATCAAAGTAAGCTGCGTTCACTAAACCTTTTTGAAAATCGTGTTCCCTAACACGAGGGAAATGAAATATATGTTCATTACATTTAGTTGAATAACTCATCAGTCGATTGAATGAGGGAGAGGCAGTCCTGAAAGTATCACGCTTTAGGATAGCTTCTTTTTTTATTCCTTTTATTTGAAAATTAAGCTAGATTATCTACTCTAAAACCCATACAATAAATGATTATGATTCATGTTCATAAATTATTTGAGACAGTAGGTGAGTGTTTGAAGCGTATTCATTATAGTTGGGTTATTTTAATCATTGCATTCTTCTCCATTATCGCAGCCGGAATTATTCGATCATCATCAGGAGTCTTTATAGAACCTTTTGAAGCGGAGTTCGGATGGGACCGTTCTATTATTTCTTTAGCATTTGCGATTAGTCTTTTTTTGTATGGGCTTTCCGGTCCATTTATGGCAGCTTTAATTGAAGTACTAGGATTAAAGAAGATGATGGTATTGGCCATGGCCACGTTATCCGGAGGAGTTGCTCTAACATTTTTTATGGAGCAATCGTGGCAGCTTATTCTTATTTGGGGGATTCTTATAGGAGTAGGGTCGGGACTCTTTTTAACCGTTTTAAGTCCATATGTGGCCAATCGTTGGTTTGAGAAGAGAAGGGGATTGGCAGTCGGTATATTAACCGCAAGTACGGCAACGGGTCAGTTAATTTTGCTGCCAGTACTAGCCTATGTTATCGAGCATTATTCATGGCGTTGGGCGATTGGCCTTATTATGGCTCTTAGCGTTATAATGTTAGTCATTATTTTATTATTTATGAAAAACACTCCAAAGGAAATAGGGATCCTTCCGTACGGACTTGACGAAGAGCCTTCAGAGTCGAGCATAGTTCAGAAGAAAAATCCTATTGTGATTGCTTTCCAATCTTTACTTGAAGCGGTTAAAGTGAAAGCGTTTTGGCTATTAGCAGGCAGCTTCTTTATATGCGGACTTTCAACAGGCGGTTTGATTGGTACGCATTTTGTTTCGTATTGTATGAGTTATGGCATCCCAATGATAACTGCCGCTTCTTTACTTTCCTTTATGGGAGTCTTTGATTTAATTGGAACGACTATATCGGGCTGGTTATCGGACCGATTTGATAATCGCTGGCTGCTATTTTGGTACTATGCTTTAAGGGGAGCTTCTTTGTTATTGCTTCCTTATGCACTTTATGAAGGGTCTATCCCGCTATTAGTTCTCTTTGCTGTATTCTATGGATTAGATTGGATTGCAACCGTACCCCCAACGATTAGTATTTCTAGACAAATCTTCGGAGTAGAAAAGAGTGGAATCATTTATGGATGGATATTTGCTGCTCACCAGGCAGGTGCAGCAGTCGCAGCCTATGGCGGAGGTCTTATTTATAAAATATTTAACTCTTATACATGGGCATTCTTTCTTGCGGGCATCTTTTGCTTGGTAGGCAGCTTATTTGTAGTTGTCATTAAAAAACAAAAATCAGAGGTTAAGCAGGGTTTGGCAAATGGGCACGCAATATAAATCATTCGATTCACATGCTTAATTTGTTGAAATCACCTTCTCTTTCTACGCTTTCTCATCCTTTTGAAATGAAAGTGTTGAAAAATTGAATAGATTGCCTTTTATATAGTCATCTTAATCATAAAGGAGATGATTATATGCCACGTGACGATGAAAATATACATGTTGAAGCAACCCCCCATTTTGATGGGAAAAGAGAAAGTATTATTAATGACCCTACAGCATCTGCTAGCTCAACAATGGGCATATTTGATACTAAAGAGACATTTGCACAAGAGAAAAATCCGTTCAATTATACGCCTAAACAAGATCCAGAAATGGAACAGTTTGAGAAATTGATGAGAGGGAAAAAGGTAGAAGAGTAGAAAGCTGATAAACAGTAAGTAAAACAAATGAGCTTAGGGACAGTATGCCCAAGCTCATTTGTAATATGAATTCAGTGGTGTTTACTTATCAAGTTTGATTTTCTTTAATATAGGTCTTCACAGCAGGAGGGGTATAGGTATAAAACTTTTCAATTAAATCTGCTGGATTTGAATCAACTAGAGCTATGGAACGATGTTTATCCTGTAAAAACTGTTGTTCATTCATATGATTAAAGAAGGAAATCAGTAAATCATAGTAATGGTCTATATTTAAAATGCCACAAGGTTTTTGGTGAAGTCCTAGCTGAGCCCAAGTAAACACTTCAAAAAACTCTTCTAACGTTCCAGGCCCTCCAGGTAAAGCGATAAATCCATCTGCTAATTCGACCATTTTTGTTTTTCTTTCATGCATAGAGTTAACGACAATAAGTTCTGTTAAATGAAGGTGTGCAATCTCTTTTTCCTCTAACATTTTTGGAATTACGCCGATAGCTTGTCCACCTGCTTCTAAAACAGCATCTGCTACTGTTCCCATAATTCCAACACTAGAACCTCCATAGACAAGCGTAATGCCTCGTCTGGCTAATTCTTTCCCTAGCTGGATAGCGCCTTCTTTATACGTATGTGAAGCTCCGATACTAGATCCACAGAAAACAGCAATTCTCTTCATAGTAGCCTCCATTACATCATTTTTTGTTTTTCTTCTTTTTGATTATAATGAATTTTTATATTAAGTGAAACGAGTGGAATGTTAATAAACTTTTAAAATGATCTAAAAAATATTATGCATCTGAACGGTCATACATGCTTGTTTAGAGTGTAAAAAGTAAAAAAGCTAACAGTCTACTGTCTGCAGGCTGTTAGCTTTTTTAGATTGCAATTTCTCTATACTACTTCTTTTAATTGAGTGATGGAAAGAACCTTTTTTTGAATGGTATCGAAATTTGCCGATAATTCTTCGGGATCGATGGGCTTACTAAATAAATATCCTTGGATAATATCACAATCACGATTTGCTAAAAAGGAAAGTTGACCGGTTTCTTCTACACCTTCAGCAACGACTTTCAATTCAAGATGTTTCGCCATCGAAATCATCATGGAAATAAGTACGTCATCATGATGATTGGATTGTACATTTCGGACAAAAGAACGGTCTATTTTTAAACAATCAATCGGGAATTTTTTTAAATAATACATAGATGAATAACCTGTTCCAAAGTCATCTACAGCTATTTTTACACCCAATTGCTTTAAATCATGCAAAATTTCAGTCATGTGGTTAGTATCTACCGTCATACTTTCGGTAATTTCTAATTCTAAGTAATGTGGGGGCAGATTCGTTCTCGCTAAAATATCCTCTACCATCTCTACTAAATTTTGTTGGAAGAATTGCCCGGTTGATAGATTAACAGCGACACCGATATGTGAAATGCCTTCATTATGCCATTGTTTAGCCTGTCTACAAGCAGTTTCCAATACCCATTCACCGATTGGGACGATTAACCCTGTTTCTTCTGCGATTGGAATAAATGCAGCGGGTGAAATCAATCCTTTCTCTGGATGCTGCCACCGAACTAACGCCTCTACAGAATCAATAGAGCCTGTACGTAAGTTAATTTGTGGCTGATATTCAAGATAAATCTCTCCATTATCAAGGGCGTAATGTAAGTCCTGTTCAAGCACTAATCGCTCTATGAGCTGTTGTCCCATTTTGGAATGGTAAAATACATATCGCTCTGTTGCTTTTTGTGCTTCATGCATGGCGACTTGAGCATGTTTTAAAAGTTCCTCTTGATTCGTGCCATGCTTCGGATAAACGGCAATGCCGATATTTAATGTAATATTTAATAGGAAATGCTGTAGTTGAAAAGGCTCTTTCATTCCTTTTTGAATTTGTTTACACACTTGAACTACATCCTCATGGTCCTTTACTGAATGGAGGAGAATCGTAAACTCTCCCCTGCCTATTTGACTGATGAATAAGTCTGGGGGAAGAGATGTACGTAGACGTGTTGCAACCTCTTGTAGCATCAAGTCTATAAAAGAATGACCAAGCGATTCATTAATAGATTTAAGTCGATCAATTTCTATCATTAGAATCGCTTTTTTCGTTTTTGGCATGCTTAGTTCTATTGATAATTTCTCTGTTAAAAATCGCGAATTTGGCAATTCGGTTAGTTCATCGTGATAGGCCATGTAATGCAGGCTTTCTTCAGATTTTTTTAATTGTTTTTGGGTTTCTATCAACGATTGAAATGGTTTTTCAACAGAGGTAGAGTAAAACGTCCTCATTAAAAAATAAAACCCTGATAATTGAAAGAAGTGACCCATGAAATTTTTAATATCATACACACTTTGATAGGTTGTGAACATTAAATCGCCAAGTATTAAATAAACAGAAGCCACAATGATGACCGTATTTTGACGTCGATCTTTATTGAAATTTCTCCACAAATAAAGAAGTATTAAACATTGCAACATAATGGCTAAATATTGCAGACTATTTTTTAATGGTGTTGTACCTACTCCTTCAATTACAAGATGCGGTAATAGTTCATATGGACTGTAGATAAGGAATATCCAAACAAAAGTATATAAACAAGCTAAACTATATGTAATTCTACGCTGTATAAAGTGAATTTTTTTAGGTTTTGATGTCAAAATGAGCAATAAACCTAAAGCTTGTGTTAAGCGCCCAATCATATAAAACCATGTAGCTGAATAAGCAGAGCTATCTTTAATAAAAAAGGGCATGCCTTTATAAGATAGCGTATGAATGAGAGTTAACAAACCTACTGATAGAAAGAGAGCACCAATATACAACCGATAATTGGAAAAAATATAAGGAAATATGAGCCATGCTTGAATCGCAATTGTAAAGGATGCAATGATAATAAAAATCTCAATTATTAAATGGATGGTCACATAATTATTTTCTCCTAATATGCCATACAATGGATTACTAAATAGTAAAGCTGGTATGAGTAATAAAAGAGGGATAGTTAAACCGAGTCCGTCCCTTACGGAAGATTGAATACTCTGTTTTTTTATCTTCATGATTTATCTCCCTTTAGTTCATGGCGTGAGAACATATTCATATTGTTAGTTACGGTAGCCTAGACTTAGCATGTTTCGAGAGCCGTATAGCACTGACTATAATACATGGTAAATGTTAAGATAGTTATGATAATTTTATTAATATTTTGCTACTATTATGTAATAATACCTCATTTAAATAGTCCATAATACCCCCCTTTTTAAACAAAATTATGTATAATAGTATTAATTTACTTGAAATGTATTAGTTTGTTCAGTTGTTATAAATCCCAATGAAAAGAATGTAATCAAACAATAAACTGCTATATTTTTAGAGAGATAGAAGTACATATAAATGGTATACATCAAGAAGAGTGACATGATTAAGGGGGAGTGTGGCGAATGGAAAAGGATGAAAAATATTCAAGGGCCAAGAGACGCGTACAAAATATAAAAGCGTTTTACATTCACTTGACGGTGTATATTTTAGTAAATATGATGTTGTTTGTTATTAACTTGAGTTCAGATGCAGGGAATTGGTGGTTCATCTACCCGCTTGGAGGTTGGGGAATGGGAGTTATCATCCATGGTTTAACCACGTTTGCATCCGGTAAATTCGGGGCGGATTGGGAAGAAAAAAAGATCAAAGAGTATATGGAAAAAGATAAGTAGAAACTTTATTTAGAAGCCAAGATTGGCTTCTTTTATATTGAGGAGAGGGACTAACTAGCTAATTGATTTTGGATATAATGCTATATAACTGGTATGAAAGTTCCTATTGTGTAAAATATCAACATATATTCCCTTTTTTATTATATGATTTATATATTCTATAAAAAGGAGAATATATAATAATGAAACTTAAAAAGTTATTAGCTATTCCTTTTCTAGCATTGTTTGTTGTGTTAGGTGCTTGTGGTCAAGAAGCAGCACCTGTTTCAGATGCTGGAAAGGCTAAAGAAAATGAAAAATCTCAAGCGAGTGAAAAATCTCTTACAGTAGAAGAAGTATTTGAAAAAACAATTGCGGCTAGCCGTGATTTAAAAAGTGTATCTGTGAAAATGGACAATAATCAAACGATTACTTCTAGTAATAATCCTGAGCCAGTGGATGTAAAATCAACAATTGAGATGGATGTTATTCAAAATCCAATTGCTCTTTATCAAGTAATGACGATTGAGGTCCCAGGGGAAGAGTCTGTGAAATCAGAAACATATTTCACGGATAAAGGATTTTATATGTTTGAGCCAACAGAAAACAAATGGGTGAAACTTCCTGAAGAAATGTCTGCTGAGATATTAAAAGCAACGAAAGAGCAAGGAGATCCAGCGGCTGAACTGAAAAAGATGCAATCCTATGTAGAGGACTTTAAGTTCGAGCAGGACGATGCTTCTTACTTCTTAACACTTAATGCTTCAGGTGACAAATTCAATAGTTTAGTTCAAGAAGAAATGTCGAAAAGCTTAGGCCAAGACTTAGGGGTCGCTCTTGAAAATGTAGATATTAGTGATGTGAATTTTACATACACAATTGATAAAAAAAGTTTTAACTTAACAGCTATGGCTATTAACATGACCATTAAAACGGTTGAAGGTGAAGAAGAAGTAACGATGAAGCAAACGACAAATGCTATATTTAGCAACTACAATGGTGTCGATGAAATTGCGATTCCAGAAGATGTAATGAATTCTGCAGAAGAAATTCAACTTCCACAATAAATAGTGATAGTAGAAGACCTCAGTCCTTTCTTTTGAAGGAATGAGGTTTTTTTATATATGGTTAACTTGTTAAACCAATCTAAGAATATTGATTTGACTAGGCAGTAGATTTTTAGACATTAGATGGAATGTAATGATGTGGGAAATCTAATTTAATTTTATATAGAATAATGAATATCTATTGCTACTGATATTAAATAAGAGGATATAAAACAGGATAGAATATACCTCAGCGTAACAGAAGTTATTCATTAGACAGTTATAGAAACATGTTCAGTATTCATAACAGGACATTTCCCCGGAAATTAGATAAAAAGGAGGGAGAATGTTTTGGCAGAACATGCCCTGAACATAAGGAGTTATTTTACTTTTTTCTGCTGTTTAGCTAAGTTGCTTAATAGAGAACAGATATGCTCGAGCTCTTGATACATAGAATTGGATGAACAACGTCTTTTGGCAGACTGTAGTGTGTACTGAATTATTTCTTGCAGATAGTGGCTTTTTTCAAGTACCTCCCAGGATTCGCTACAAATATGTTTAACAATGTCTAGCAGCAATTGTTCTGATACTATATGGTACCTTGCATGACCCCAGCGCCTTATGCAACGGCTTTCAAAGTGAAGTGTTGAATCACTCTTGTGGCTTAAGGAAGCGTTTCTTACTTTGATCTGTTGGTGTAGTCAGTTGTTATTCTCCATTTACTAGTTGATTATATAATTAACTTTATTTTCAGAAAATATTATCTCCAATATTTAGGATGATTAGGTATTGTAAATCGTGTTATGAGGCGATTGGTAGAATTTAATTTATACATAGACTGCATAATTTGTTATTGTGATATTGTAAGTCCGTTTGATATGTGATATAGTTCATTAAGTTGTACCGTACTTCTTATATAATTACAAAGAGGTATTCCATTGACTTAATTTTCTGATTATTGCATACATTGGCAATAAATAGAGAAATGTACAAGCGATTGCATACAACCTCGTTGTAGATTTATATGGATTTTCAGGTAAAAAGATTTTATGGGGGTTTTTTTGTGTCAAATAAAGTGCCATCTTCATTTGTAGTAGTTGTTGGGTTAATGCTATTTGCATTATTCTTCGGTGCTGGAAATTTAATTTTTCCTGCGGCTCTTGGACAGTCAGCAGGTGAAAATATGTGGTTAGCGAATGCTGGATTTTTAGTAACAGGAGCAGGTTTACCTTTACTAGGTATTCTAGCGTTAGGGGTTTCTGGGAAAGACGATTTACAGTCGTTAGCAAGTCGAACTCATCCAATGTTTGGCTTATTGTTTACTGTTGTTTTATATCTTTCAATTGGACCTTTGTTTGCGATTCCAAGAACAGGAACAGTTTCGTTTGAAATTGCAATCAGACCTTTTTTAGGAGAAGAGATTAGCTTTGTACCATTACTAATCTTCACAATTATTTTCTTTGCACTTACGTGTTATATTTCAATTAACCCTTCCAAAATGGTTGATATTATTGGGAAATGGTTAACACCGGCTATGCTTTTATTTATTGTAATTTTAATGGCTTTTGTTGTGTTTAAACCAATGGGAGCGTTCCAACCACCTCATGAGGACTATACTTCTCATGCATTCTTTACAGGGTTCCAACAAGGCTATTTAACAATGGATGCTCTTGCGGCTTTCGTATTTGGGATTATTGTGATTAATGCGATTCGAGATAAAGGAATCACGAATAAAAAACAGCTTCTTACTTTATGTACTAAATCAGCGCTGATTGCAGCGGTTATTCTAGCTTTAATTTATACAGGATTAACGTATCTAGGTGCTACAAGTGTAGCGGAAATAGGAGATTTAGAAGGTAATGGTGGACAAGTATTAGCGCAAGTTGCGAGCCATTATTTTGGTTCTTATGGTGGAGTGTTACTAGGCTTTATTGTATTGCTAGCATGTTTAACAACAAGTGTAGGACTTATTACGGCATGTTCTTCTTATTTCCATAAGTTAATGCCAAGTGTTTCTTACAAAAAATTTGCTGTGATTTTCTCTGTCATTAGTGCAGGTTTTGCAAACTTTGGATTAACACAATTAATTTCATTATCTGTGCCTGTATTAACAGCAATCTATCCGTTAGCGATTGTGTTGATTGTTTTAACATTTACACATTCTCTTTTCAAAGGTCGTTCTGAAGTATACCAAGGAAGTATGCTATTAACATTCGTTGTAAGTTTATTTGATGGATTAAGTGCAACTCCAATGGATGTTTCAGGGGTAACTAATTTCTTTGGAGAAGTCTTACCTCTTTACGGGATCGGGTTAGGTTGGATTGTTCCAGCGATTGTTGGTGCAGTATTAGGTTATATTATTAGCTTGATGCGTCCGAAAGCTCCACAAAAATAAATTGTTCAAGAGAAATGCTCATCTATATGTAGATGAGCATTTTTTGTATTTTTTTCCGATAATAAAAGCCTAAAGAAGGGTCATGATATAGAGGTATTTAAAAATGTAAAGGAGAGAATGATATGCCTCAACAACCAATAGATGTAAATCAATTAAATCAAGCAAAAGCGAATGTGACTTTAACGCAAACTTTATTAAGTCAAGCGATTGAAAAGTCTGCCTCTGATCCAACTTTAGCTGGTGAAGCAATTAAGCAAGCAGCAAATGAAATTGCACAGGCTCAAACAGCTGTTAGCCAAGTGCAAAGTGCATTAATCGTTCAAAAGTCTGAATAAAGACAGGGGGCTTTGCCCTCTGTTTTTTATTTTGTATACGAGAGCGAATGTTACACATGAAACCATTTGAAAATCATTGGAATATAAGAAGGAATTGCATCATATGCGAATAAATTGAGAGCTGGAAAAGGGGAATGATGTTAAATCATTATATTCTTTTTTGGTGTTTTTGTATGGTTTTATTTTGGTGCTGCTATTGCGGTAAAACAAGTGGAGAAGGAAATGGTGTGATATATGGAGAAGTAAATAACAGTATAAAAGAGAATAGGGATGAAAAATGTATAATCAATGGGATTACTTTATTACGAGAAAAGTGTTTAGTACATTTGTGGCGACGGCTATTACTTCTATAGTTATGTCTTTGATTTGGATTACAGATAGTTGGTTTGAATCTCCTTATAATCGTGGACATGACTTTTTAGGTTGGGCTTTAATTTACTTCATGTATGTTGGTTTGATTATCTTGATTTTCGGAAACTTGGTATCTATCGGTGTAGAGTATATACAAAATAAATGGTTTGTGCATAATGATTGGTTGTATATTTTATTACACGCATTGTTTGGATTAGCTAATGGTATTTGGCTTCAATCCGGAATGTTTGCTGTGGCAGGGATGGGTG
Organism: Bacillus sp. JJ634; assembly: GCF_036962285.1. NCBI lineage: Bacteria > Bacillati > Bacillota > Bacilli > Caryophanales > Bacillaceae > Bacillus > Bacillus sp. JJ634. The sequence continues at coordinate 17,876 of NZ_JBALMU010000179.1, read as the reverse complement.
CTGCTTTATTGTATGCTGTAATTGATCGCTGGATTTATAAAAGGTTGGAGGAAGATAAGGGGACTATATCGTTTATTTATGTCCCTATTCTATTATATGGATTGCTGTGGGGAGCTTTACAAATCACATCATCCCCTTTACCGCCGTTTACAAAGGAGGCAGCTGTTGAATTTGCTACCTCTGGAGAAGGAACGGATATTGATTATTTTCCAAAGAAAATCGGCACGTGGTCAGGCATTATCGATGGTTTTCAGGTTGAAAGAGAAACCACAGCAAAAGAAATTGGGAGAGAAAGGTATATTGTTAGTTTTACGGAGACGTGGAGAAAAGAAAAATTGAGTGGTAGTTGCGTGCAGTCGTATAAAGTAGAACGTCAATCTTCCACCTTATTTGAAATGAAAGGTGAAACACCACCTTACTACTATAATCCTTAAGAAAGTAGATATCAAAAAGAGGCACTTGCATGTGGAGTGCCTCTTTTTGGTGCTTCCCTATTAATGGGCGGTAAAACCTTTACTGATGGAAGATTCACTTGCTTCCCCGAACTGTTGTTCAACGAATGCCCGATATAATTCATGTGTTTCGGTTAATTCGTGATGCGTACCGATGCCTGTGACTTTCCCTTTTTCGATGAAGATGATTTGATCGGCATCGATAATGGTGGACAAGCGATGGGCAATGACAAAGGTTGTGCGCCCTTCCATTAAACGAGTTAAGGCCTGCTGAACAACATGTTCAGATTGGCTATCCAGGCTCGCTGTTGCTTCATCCATCATCAGAACTTTAGGATTGCGTAGAAAGGCACGTGCGATTGCGATTCGTTGTCTTTGTCCACCTGATAGTTTGACTCCTCGCTCGCCAACTTCAGTATCTAACCCGTTTGGAAAGGAGCTGATAAATTGATCGGCATAGGCCATTTTAGCAACTTCCCATAGACGTTCATCGGATATCGCTTCCGGATCTTTTAAACCATAGCAGAGATTGTTGCGGATCGTTCCAGCCATCATTGCACTTTCTTGAGAAACATAGCCAATTTGGCTGCGCCAGGAAAGAAGTGATAAATCGGTAATGGGGATTTGGCCAATTCGTATTTCACCTGCGGTTGGTTCATAAAATCGTTCAAGCAATCCAAACATTGTTGTTTTTCCACTGCCGCTTGGCCCCGCAAAAGCAATCATTTCGCCAGGTTGTGCTTTAAAAGATACATTCTGAAGCACAGGCTCGTCCTCGCTATAAGCAAATGAGACATTTGAGACAGTAATCGGTTTGTCTGTAATGTCGATATCTGCCCCGTCTTGCCCCGCCTCTGATGATAGCTCTAAAATCTCGATAATTCGTTCTGTAGCGCCTTTTGCTTTTTGTAATTGTGTGAAAAACATCGCGAAGGATGTAATCGGCATAATGATTTGGAATAGATAAAGCAAAAAGGCAACGAGTGATCCTGTTGACATCGTCCCGTTCGCAACCCGCATGCCGCCATATCCAATAATCATGACAATGACGACCATGATGACCAGGTACATAATGGGCATGATTAAAGCGAAAATACGTGCTTCTTTTAATCCGAAGCTGAGCAATTTTTCAATCCCAGTTAATCCCTTTGCGGCTTCATTTTGTTCAGCGTTGGATGCTTTCATTAAACGAATTTCACTTAAGGTTTGCTGGATATGGCCTGTGAATGTCGCCGTTTCATCTTGTAAGTTTCTTGATATTTTTGCCATTCTCTTCCCAAGTGGAATCATGATTATTAAGGTGATCGGAACGGAAATGAGCATCATCAGTGTCATTTTCCAATCCATCACGAATAAGATGATAACGGCTCCAATAATGGAAATCATTCCTGAAATAAATTGCGGGAAATGGTCCGAAATTAATGCTCGCACGACGCTCGTATCATTGACAACACGACTGACGATTTCGCCGCTGGATTGTTGATCAAAATAGCTAACAGGCAAGCGGATGAGTTTTAACCACATGCGGTCACGCAGCCGAGCAACCATTTTTTGACCAACAAAACTTAATAAGTAAATAGACACGCCGCTAATAATAGCTTGGATAATAAAGGCTGCTCCAATCCCGATAATAAGCGGTGTGCTTAAAGATGATACCGAAAAGCCATCGACTAAATTCTTTGTTAATAATGGAACAATCAGACCGGCGAGAGTAGTAATTATACTTGCTGTTAACCCCATAATTAGGGCAAGCTTCGGAATTTTTGTGGATAAAATCAGAGAGAGGAATGGTTTTAAATTGTTCATAGAAAGGACTCCTATCTAAATAATAAGTGATAATAACCACTTTAATGACGATGTGATCCAACAAGAAAAGTTCTCTATATAGAACTAAAGGCTGCTTCTATCATCTTAAAATATACATAAAATAACAAGAATAAGCCACTCTAATGAATAGTGAAATAGAGGGATTTGTGTAAAAAAATCTTCTAGAGTGTTAGTCCGGACAGCTATTGCACCCAATCGACATTCCACGTCAGATGGACAGTTCAGCTAGAATTTCTTCGATTATTCGACAAAAAATGATAAAAAGGTAGTTAAGGGAGTGAATTACTTATGCATATTTTATGCAGAGATATGTATAAAATAAATAGATGTGACTACAGGCCGGGTGTTTATTTATTATAGTGGAATAAATATGGAAGCAGCTGATTCTCTGGTGGTTGAGGGGTGTTATGAATGTATTTAAACAACCAAAGGAAATGTCTATAAATGAGAGGTATTTGTTATGCTGGGCGGCCTGTATTTTGCGGAGATCTAGAGGTTTCTTTGCTAAAAGAGGTTGAAAAAGAATCTTTCTAGTGTTGAGCAACCAGGTTAAAACGTTGATAATACAACATTTGGAACCGGTTCCCTATAAATACGAAAAAACGTGGTATTTTAGGGAACCGGTTCCAATAAAGGACAAAAAACGCCCCTTGATGTTTGTTTTTAAGACAATGAAGCAGAGCTCCGCTTGATGTTGGCTGTGTTGTTTTTATAAAGAGGGAAGAGCTGGATGTGCTAATTAACTAGGGGCAAATCGTTTATCAACACTTTCTCTTGCGATAATTTCAAAGTTTGAATAAGTCAGCATTGGAATATCTTGTCCATTTACGAGTTGGACAATATGATCGGCAGCTTTTTTTCCAGCTTCAATAAAGTAAAATTGGACAGTGGTTAAGGCTGGATGCATCATTGCAGTTATTTCATATCCACCAAAGCCGGTTACCGATAAGTTAGCTGGTACATGCATTCCTTTCGTATAGGCGGCTTTGACTGCGCCAATTGCAATCTCATCTGTTGCGCAAATCAGGGCAGAAGGGAAGAAGTCGTTGAAAATATCTAAAGCATTCGCTGCTACTTCACGCATATTGGCCTTCGTTTCAAAATAGCGAACTTCACAATTATTGACGTCTCTAGTAGCGCGTTTAAAGCCTTCTTTCCGTTTTACGCCGACAGCGATGTCTGTTTCGCTGACTCCTAAAAAAGCGAGTCTTCGGTGACCTTGTTCAATAATGTATTTTCCCATTGCGTAACCAGCTTCTTCATCATGGTGAACAAGGCTGTGTATTTCATCATGATGTTGGCCGACTAACAGGACAGGAATATCAATTTCAGAGATTGCTTGTACATGTCGATCAGTAATTTGTGTCGCAAGCAAAATAATGCCAGCTACTTTTTGTTTGGCCAGAGTATAGATGTTTTCAATTTCACGGTTTAAATTACGGTTAGTATGAGAAACGAGCATGAGGTAATTTAGTTCGCGAAGCTGCTCATCAATTCCAATCAATGTTTGGGAGGTCTCATATGAATCAAGCTGCGGAACAATAATGCCGATAATATTAGTTTTCTTTGCTTTTAAACTTTGTGCAAAAGCGTTAGGCATATAGCCTGTCTCTGCGATGATGTCTTCGATTTTTCTTTTTGTTACTTCACTGACAGAGCCGCCGTTTAAATACCTAGAGACGGTGCTCTTTGCTACGCCCGCAAGCTTGGCGATATCGGCAATGTTTTTCATTTTGTCATCTCCCTTTTTTCAATATGAGTATACAACATTCTATTAGATGCAAGAAGAGGCTGCTGCGAAGTTTATGCGTAAGCCTGTGTTTTTATATGACTGTTATCTCACTAACTTCACCTTGTACTTGATAAACATCCTTCATAGATTTCTTTTTTTGTGATAGCGGTCGAAGTTTCATATTGTAAAGCTCTAAATTCATTGTTTCTGCGATTTTTTAATGGAAGCGTTTTAAATTTGAACAGTTTGTGAACTATGTCACTTAGTACTTTCTTTTTGAAAAAATCGGAGTAGAATAAGAGTCAAGAAAGTTATTATATAACAGGGGAACGAAAACATCGCATTTACAGCGACTGTTATACTACAAAAAAATAAAAGTGATGGAGGGTTTTACAATGTGGGTTATTACAGTATTTGAACAAAAAGATGTTCGTGTTTTTGAATATACAAATAAAGGGGAAGCAATCCAAGCCCTTCAACGTTTTGATAAAAATGCCGTAAAAAACGCTGTATTATCTTATACAAAATAATGCTTAGCCCGCAGCTAATAAATAGCTGCGGGCGTTTTTTAATTTCTGACACTCGTTTTTATTAACGAACCTGTCTTTCTTTCATAATCGGTGGTTCTTTTAAAAGGCTGCCTGCCGCGGCGATAATTAACAACGAGCCTGTAAAAAGGAAGCCCCCTACGGCTGTGAATGCCAGTAGCCCTGTTAGTCCAGAGCCAGCTACGACGCCTAAAGAGAAAAAGGCATAAAAATATCCATAGGCTTTGCCGCGATGAGCGGGTTCAACTGCATGAACGAGTAAAGAATTGATAGATGGGAATAAAAAAGCAAATCCGATGCCATATAGAGCCATACATACATATAAAGATGGTAGATTAACCATTTGACTCAGCAAGAGAAGACTAAGCCCCATGACAGTCATACCAAATGCTAGTGTAAACATCGGCTTAATCCGATCGAAAACGATATTAGTAGGCAGAAGGAAAACAAGAATCGCCACTATGCCGAATGTGCTTAACAAAAGGCCGCTCGTTTGAGTATCATACCCGAGACCAATCACTTTTAACGGTAACATATAGGCGAGGGCTCCTTGTGAAAACATTAGGAGGAATGCTCCGATAAATGCTTTAACAATATTGGCATTTTGAAAGAAAGCATAGATTGTTATCGATTCTTTTTGCTCTGCTTCAGAATTTGTTTTTACATTGTTACGCAGAAGGAAGAGAGCAAGTATACCTAAAAGAAACATTGAAATCGCTGTAATCGTTAACACCGTTATTTCACTCGTTTTGCTGGCGACAATTCCACTAAAAGCAGGCCCGATAATAGCGGCCATACCAACAAAAGCACCCGAAATCGCTGCCCCTTTTCCTTTTTTATCTTCTGAAGCGGAATTAGCTAAATAAGTGAAAGCCGCAGGTACAATTAACCCGGCCAGTAAACCGTGCAAAAAGCGGATGGCAAGTAATGACCAAGCTCCTCCTGCAAAACGGTATAAGAAGAGGGAAATACCCGTTAATAGTAATCCTGTTAATAAAATGCGAAAAGGCCCTTTCTTATCTGTTAAAAATCCAGATATCACGTTACCAATCGTATTTGAAAAAGAATACATACCGACAGCCAACCCTGTTAAAAACGGAGTTGCACCAAGTGATTCCGCAAAAGGACTCATAATCGGCAGCTGAGTAAATAAGTCGAAAAATGAGAAAAAAACAATGAGATAAACAAAACTACGCATACATGCCGCCTCCATTTAGTTATCTTGCTTCTATTCTTTGTTTTCAATAAAGGTTTGTCAAGGGAGGATTCGTGAATCCTATTAGGCGGTTTTTCTACTAATTTGACTCTTTTAGATGCCTCTGTTGGTTTTTGCCCCATTTGTGCAGTAAAGCTATTCAATTAAAATAGGAAGCATTACACATTTTTCATTTCTTTGTTCATACACTTAATGAGTACATGAATTAAGTGTATAAGGGGGTCTGTATGAAAATCATCGGGAAAAGTGTGATTCGAAAAGACGCATGGGAAAAGGTCACGGGGCAGGCTAAATACACAAGTGATCTACAACAGACTAATCCATTGCATGTACAAAAAATGATAAGTCCATATGGGCATGCATTGATAAAGAAAATAGATGTATCAAAGGCAAAAAAAGCTCCGGGAGTACGTGCTGTTATTACGGGAGGGAATTTACCGCTAACAGGTGAAGAAATTCGGGACCGTTATCCGATTGCCCATGACCGAGTCCGCTATCATGGAGAGGTAGTAGCTCTTGTTGTGGCAGATACATTGAAACACGCTAAATTTGCGGCAAACGTAATTGAGATTACATATGAGGCTCTTCCTGTTATTCAGTCGCCTACCGAGGCTCTAAATCCAGACGCGCCGCTTCTGCATGAACAGCTAGGACAGTATATAAAAATAGGAGAAGTTAATCCAGTGCCTGGAACGAATATTGCGAACCGCTCGAAAATAAGAAAAGGTGATAAAGAGAAGGGGTGGAAGGAAAGCGAGGTTATCGTTGAGGAAAGTTTCTCATTTAGACCATCTAATCATGCAGCTATGGAGACGAGGTGTGCATTAGGATGTATTGGCGAGCATGGATTGATTGGGATGCCGGCAGCCCCTGCTAATAGTTTATCTTTGGCGGCAGGAGTGCCTTTAAATCAATTGTCGTTGATTCCTGAATTAATCTGGAAAAGTGTGAAGGGAGAGAGGTGAATTGCTTTCTTACGATTTTGACTACTATAAACCAACATCGATCAAGGAGGCAGCAGAGCTTTATCATCGTCTAGCTTCTGAAGGTAGAAAACCAAAATATTTTTCAGGTGGTACGGAAATCATTACCCTTGGGCGCTTAAATCTCGTTTATACGGATGCGGTCATTGATATAAAAGGAATTCCTGAGTGTAAGAGATGGGGATTTGAAAAGAATGAGCTAATAGCAGGGGCCGCTTTACCGCTGTCTATATTGGAAGAGGAACCCCATTTTCCATTGTTAGCACAAACCACAAGTGAGGTGGCGGATTATACGTCAAGAAATAAAATTACGCTTGGAGGGAATGTTTGCGGACAAATCTTTTATCGGGAAGCAGTATTGCCTTTTCTCCTAGGGGAAAGTGATGTCATAGTTGGCGGGAGAAAGGGTGTTAGAAGGGTGCCGATACGCGCAATATTTTATCAAGAGTTAACCTTGGAACCAGGGGAGTTTCTTGTACAAATCATTACCGAGAAAGCGTATATCAATGCTCCTTTTCTTAGTGTGAAGAAAAGGCAGCAATGGGAAACGGGCTACCCTCTTATAACAGTAGCCTCTTTGAAAAAAGACAATTTTCTCCGGTTTGCTTTTAGTGGTGTTTGCGCTTTCCCATTTCGCTCAGATGAAATGGAGCAAGTTCTTAATGATACAACGATGACGTATGAAGATCGTGTGCTAAAATCTTTCAACCATTTACCTAAGCCTATTTTAAACGATATGGAAGGATCAGAAGAATATCGATTATTTGTTTTGAAAAATACATTAGTAGATTTTTTGAAGCATTTTGAAAGCGGGGGTGTGCATGAGTAAACGCAAGCCGAAACGATGGACGGTTGAATTGAAAGTAAATGGAGAAGAGTACGAAGCTGACATTTATGCTTCTGATCTGTTACTGCATGTTTTACGTGAAAAATTAGGCTTAACTGGTGCGAAGCCAGGTTGTTTAAATGGAGATTGTGGTGCTTGTACGGTGATGATGAATGAAAAACCGATGAAGTCTTGTTTAGTTTTAGCCATTGAGGCTGTTGGTACGGATATTTTAACAATTGAAGGCCTTATTCATTCACCGATTCAAAGAGCTTTTATCGAGCATTTCGCCTTTCAGTGCGGATACTGCACCCCAGGCTTTATTATGAACTGTCAGGCCTTATTGTTACAGCATCCTGCTCCTGATTCAGAAACGATTAAACAATGGCTATCCTCTAACATTTGTCGCTGCACAAGTTATCAAGAGATTGAAAAAGCGGTGACTTCTGTGTTGAAACAAGGCGGTAATTAATGATGCACACGGCTTAAGCCGTGTGCATTATTTTAGGAGAAAATTTTTCGAAACCACTGGATGGTCGGTCTTATAATCTCGGAATACAGCCATTTAATTGGTGGATAAACACACTTCATCCATAGAAAGTGTAGAGGACGATAAATAATATGAAGCCACACCCACTTCATAATGACTTCACTGAAGCGTAAGACTGGAAGGAGGATTTCTTTATAAAACCAAAGAAGTATATGCTTCCATAAAAAATATAAAGGATAGTAAATGGCATAGTATAC